>NZ_SMKJ01000089.1:0-21996 GCF_004348615.1 Micromonospora sp. KC207 | reverse complement strand
GTCCCGTCGGGCGATTTCCGGCCGGCTGTTCAAATCCGAATGGAGTCGTCCATCAATCTCCGTGTGATGTCCGCCAACCGCAGCGGCAGTAGTAGTCAAAATTTGAAAGAGTGCTACTGTTGCGGCATGTCGGAGAGTCTGGATCGGCAGCGGATGGCCTGCTGGCGGGCCTACATCGAGTCGAGCCAGCGGCTGTTCACCCAGCTTGAGGACGACCTGCGGGCCGACAGCGAGCTGACCTTCGCCGACTACCACGTGCTCGTGCTGCTCTCCGAGGCGCCGGGCCAGCGGCTTCGCATGGGCGAGCTGGCCAGCCGGCTGGTCTTCTCGCCCAGCCGGCTGACGTACCAGATCACCACGATGCAGAAGCGCGGCCTGGTCGCCAGGGAAGCCTGCCCGGTCGACCGGCGCGGCAGCGAGGCGGTGCTCACCGCCGCCGGGCTGCTGGCGCTGCGCGAAGCCGCGCCGCACCACCTGCGCTCCGTGCGCACCCATCTGATGGACGACCTCGACGACACCGAGGTCGCCTGCCTGACCCGGGTCTTCGAACGCCTCGGCCGGCGGCTGCGCGCCGACCGCGACGCCTCGGTCACCCCCAGCGAGTAAAGGAGTTCGAGATGCCCGCCATCACGGTCGACGACGTTCTCGTCCTGCCCCGCCTGCCCCGGCTCGACCAGTCCACCCGCTACCGCCCGGTCCGCAAGCTCAGCACCGCCCCCAGCGGGTACGAGGGCGAGGGCTTCCCGGTCCGCCGGGCCTTCGCCGGGGTGCCGACGCACGAGCTGGATCCGTTCATCCACCTCGACCAGATGGGCGAGGTCGACTACGCCCCGGGCGAGCCGAAGGGCACCCCGTGGCACCCGCACCGGGGCTTCGAGACGGTCACCTACATGATCGACGGGATCATGGATCACCAGGACACGCTCGGCGGCGGCGGCACGATCACCGACGGCGACACCCAGTGGATGACCGCCGGCAGCGGCTTGCTGCACATCGAGGCCCCGCCGGAGCACGTGGTGGTCAGCGGCGGCCTGTTCCACGGCCTCCAGCTCTGGGTCAACCTGCCCCGGGTGGCGAAGATGAAGTCGCCGCGATACCAGGACATCCGCGGCAAGGAGTCGGCGCTGCTCACCACGCCGGACGGCGGGGCGCTGATCCGGGTCGTCACCGGCGAGATCGCCGGGCACCGGGGGCCGGGCTCGACCCACACCCCGATCACCATCGCCCACGTGACGGTGCAGCCCGGGGCGGAGTTGAGCCTGCCCTGGCGGGCCGACTTCAACGCCTTGGTCTACGTGCTCGCGGGGCGCGGCACGGTCGGCACCGACCGTCGGCCGTTCCACACCGGCCAGCTCGCCGTCCACGGTCCGGGCGACGCGCTGCGGGTCACCGCCGACGGGACGCAGGACTCGAACAGCCCCACCCTGGAGCTCTACGTCATGGGCGGGCAGCCGATCCGGGAGCCCGTGGCCCACCACGGGCCGTTCGTGATGAACACCCGGGACGAGCTGATCCAGGCGTTCGAGGACTTTCAGGCCGGCCGGCTCGGGGTGATCCCGGTCGAACGGCTGCCGCACTCCGGCGGGCAGGGCGACCGCCCCTGACCGGTGCCGGACCCGGGCGTCACCGGGTGGCACCCGGTGACGCCCCTCGGTGTACGCGAAACAAGCCCGCGTGCTCGAGAGACGGGCTCAGGAGAGCGCGAAGATTCCCGCCACCCCCAGCAGCACCATCACCAACACGGCGACCAGCGCGCCCCGCTCGCCCTCCACCGGCTGTTCGCGGTGCTCGGTCATGACATCGTGCGGCTCGGCGGGCATCGTGCGGCCTCCTCGGTGTTCGCTTCGCTGTCGGGCGGCACCGCGCGGATCGTCAGCCAGGTCACCGGGGGTACCGGTCGGCATGCGGACCCGGCGCGGGGGTCCTACGGTGAGGACGTTGTCGACCTCGGGAGGCTGGAGCGTGCCGATGCGGGACTGGTTCCTCACCGCGGCCGAACGCGCCAACCCGGTCTCACGGTTACCCGTCTGAACGACCGGAAACCTCGCCGAGCCGCTGATTCACGGCGCGGCGCACTTGACCGGCTGGTCAGCGAGGTGGAGGCGCTGCGTGCCGGCGACCACCTCTTCTCCACCGACTGGCGCGGCGACCCGGACGAGCTGATGCGCCCTGGCGGCCCCACTGTCGCCCAGTTGTTCAGCCAGGCCGCCCAGCGCGGCGTGGTGGCCAAGGGTCTGCTGTGGCGCTCCCACCTCGACGCCCTGTCGTTCAGCGAGGCGGAGAACCGCAGCCTGAGCGAGACAGTCTGCGCGGCCGGAGGTGCTGCTCGACCAGCGGGTCCGCCGGGGCGGCTCGCACCACCAGAAGCTCGTCGTGCTGCGCCACCCGGACGCCCCGCAGCGCGACATCGCCTTCGCGGGCGGAATCGACCTGTGCCACAGCCGCCGCGACGACGCCGCGCACCACGGCGACCGGCAGGCCGTGCTGATGTCGCCCCGGTACGGTGACCACCCGCCCTGGCACGACGCGCAGCTCGCGCTGCGCGGGCCGGTGGTCGGCGCGCTGGACACCACGTTCCGGGAGCGATGGACCGACCCGATGCCGCTGGACTCGGAGAACCCCCTGGCGTACCTGCGGGACCGGCTGCGCAGGGCGGACCTGCGCCCGGACCCGCTGCCCGACCCGCCGCCGTGCGGCCCGCACCAGATCCAGGTGCTGCGCACCTACCCGGCCGTGCGCCCGCGCTGCTCCTTCGCCCCCGACGGCGAGCGGACGGTGGCACGCGGCTACACCAGGGCGGTACGGCGGGCCCGCCGGCTGATCTACCTGGAGGACCAGTACCTCTGGTCGACCGAGGTCGCCGACCTGTTCGCCCGTGCGCTGCGCGCCAACCCGGAGCTGCACCTGGTGGCCGTGCTCCCCCGTCATCCCGACGTCGACGGCCGGTTCGCGCTGCCGCCGAACCTGGTCGGACGGGAGCAGGCGCTGGCGCTGTGCGACAAGGCCGCGCCCGACCGGGTGCACGTCTTCGACCTGGAGAACCACGCGGGCGACCCGGTGTACGTGCACGCCAAGGTCTGCGTGGTCGACGACGTGTGGGCCAGCGTCGGCAGTGACAACTTCAACCGCCGCTCGTGGACCCACGACAGCGAGCTGTCCTGCGCGGTGCTCGACGAGACCCGGGACTCCCGCGCCCCACAGGACCCGGCCGGACTGGGCGACGGGGCCCGCCGCTTCGCCCGAAACCTGCGGCTGCGGTTGTGGCGGGAGCACCTGGATCGGGACCCGGGCGGCGGTCAGGACGACGATCCGCTCGACCCGGCCTCGGCGGTCTGGGCGATCACGTCGGCCGCCGAGGCGTTGCAGCGCTGGCACGCCTCGGGCCGGGTCGGCCCGCGCCCGCCGGGCCGGCTGCGCCCGCACCGCCCCGAGCGGCTGGCCTGGTACACCCGGGCCTGGGCGCTGCCGGCGTACCGGCTGGTCTACGACCCCGACGGCAGGCCGCTGCGGCGCGCCGGTCCGGCACCTGGTGACCGTCGGTCCACTCCCGCCCGGGCCCCGGAACCAGCAATCGCGATCACTTGTTCGCATATCAGTGACCGTTTTGAGGTAGAAACATGCTAGAAAAGCCTTAAGTGCATCGTACTTTCGGCTAGATTTCCGGGAGCCGATCAGGCTAAGGTAAGTCCCGAACGGCCCATCTGAAGCTAAACCGAAGCGTCACGTCTTTATCCGCGGACGAGGTGCAGGGAGGACCACCCATGACCGCGCCAACGACCAGCGAGCAGACGATCACAACGCCGGCGGCCACGGCCAAGCTCAACCCGCGTGCGCTCACCGACAGCGCAGCCGATTTGCTCAACACGATGGCGGCACTGCCCGCCAACCACCCGTCGCGCGCCGCGCTGCGGGACCGGGCGATCGAGGCCTGGCTGCCACTGGCCAACCACCTCGCCCACCGCTACAGCGGCCGGGGCGAGCCGACCGACGACCTCGCGCAGACCGCCGCCGTCGGCCTGATCAAGGCCATCGACAAGTTCGACCCGTCGCGTGGCGTCGACTTCGCCGGCTACGCCATCCCGACCATCATCGGCGAGCTCAAGCGGCACTTCCGGGACCGCACCTGGGACATCCGGGTCCCGCGCCGCCTCCAGGAGCTGCGCCTGGCGATCTCCGACGCCAACAGCACCCTGCTCCAGACGCTGGGTCGCTCCCCCACGGTCGCCGACATCGCCGCCCACCTCAAGCTCACCGAGGAAGAGGTGCTGGAGGGTCTGGAGGGCGCCCGCGCCTACAACGCGGTGTCGCTGTCCACCCCGACCGGCGACGGCGACCGGGCCACCGAGCTGGGCGACATGCTCGGCGGCGAGGACAACGAGTTCGAGCTGGCCGAGCTGCGGGTCGCCCTCGGCCCGGCGCTCGCCACGCTCGACGAGCGCGAGCAGAAGATCCTCACCCTGCGCTTCTACGGCAACCTGACCCAGTCGCAGATCGCCGACCAGATCGGGGTCTCGCAGATGCACGTGTCCCGGCTGCTCGCCCGGGCGCTGACGAAGCTGCGGGGTCAGCTCGACGGCACGTACTAGGAACACACCGGCGGTGGCGTGCGCCACCGCCGGTCCCGTGGCCCGGTCGGCGGTGCGCCGGCCGGGCCCTCGCGCGGCCCAGGGGCGGAACCGGGCCCGGTGGCCCGATACGCGTCGGGCCACCGGGGGTTGTCCGTCAGGCGGCCGTCGCCGGCCCCCGCCACATCGGGAAGAACGGTGTGCCGTCCGGCATCCCGTTGTCGTCCAACCAGGCGTGGTGATGGCGCAGCAGCGCGGAACCGAGCCTCTCACTCACCTCGACGACCCCGCACGCACCCGCGTTGGCTCGCCGCCGAAGTCCTGCGCGGCCAGCAGGATGGCGCTCTCCGCCCCCAGCCCGATGCGGGCGTAGGCGTCCGGGCGGCTGCGGCGCAACACCAACGCCCAGAGCACGCCCACCAGCGCGGCCACCGGGTACGCCGCGGGGACGGCCCAGCGCAGCACGGAGTCGGGGGCGACGCCGAGCAGGATGGCGAAGTTGTCCACCGCCACCGTGATGATGGCGACCAGCGCCACCGCGGCCAGACCGGGGGCGATCAGCCGTCGCCACAGGCTCTCCCGCGCCCGGGTCCGGGCGAAGTACGCCATCACCGCGATCGACGTGGTGGTGATCAGCAGCAACACGCCGAACCCGCCGCCGCCGACGGCGTAGTAGAAGAGCTGGAGCACCGGGTCCCAGCCGATGGCCGCGTACAGCACGATCACCACGAGGCCGAGAACGCTCTGCGCGAGCGAGGCGACCCGGGGCGACCCGGTGCGCGGCGAGATCTGCCCGAACGCCGCCGGCAGCACCCGCTCCCGGCCGAGCGCGAACGCGTACCGGGCGGTGGTGTTGTGGAGGGAGATCATCGCCGCCAGCACCGAGGTCACGAACAGCGCCTGGCCGATGGTGACGGCGGTGTCGCCGAGGTGGGCCGCGGCCAGGTTGAAGATCAACTCGACGCTCTGCTCGCCGGCCCGCGCGGAGATCCGATCCGGCCCGACGGCCACGGTCATCGCCCACGACGACAGGGCGTAGAGCCCGGCGATGATCGCCACCGACAGGTAGGTGGCCATCGGAACCGTGCGCCGACGCTCCTTGCTCTCCTCGCTGAACACCACGCAGGACTCGAAGCCGACGAAGCCGGTCACGGCAAGCACCAGCAACGCGCCCGCCCCCGGGACGAGCAGGCTGTCCGGGGAGAACGCGGCGAGGTCGACCGACCCGCCGGCCGGGTGGCTGAGCTGCCCGAGGTCGAACACGAGGATCACCGCGATCTCGGCGACCAGCAGCACCGCCAGGACCATGCCGTTGACGTCGACCCGCAACAGACCGAGCACGGCGACCAGGGCCCAGGCGACCAGGGCCACCACCCACCAGGCCGGCGCGACGCCCAAGAGCCGCTCCAGCACCGGCGTCGCCGCCGCCCCGATCGCGCCGTACAGGCCGACCTGGAGCGCGTTGTACGCCAGCAGGGCGACCCACGCCGCGCCGACGCCGACCGGCCGGCCCAGCCCCCGAGAGACGTACGCGTAGAACGAGCCGGCGTTCTCCACCCGGCGGGCCATCGCCACGTACCCGACGGAGAAGAGGGCGAGCACCGCGCCGACCACCAGGAAGGCCAGCGGCATTCCGGTGACCCCCGTGACGGCGTACCCGGTGGTGACCACGCCGGCCACCACGGTCAGCGGCGCCGCCGCGGACAGCACGAAGAAGATCACCGACGGCACGCCGCGGCGCCTGCGGGCCAGGGCGTCGGAGACGTTGCTCGGTCGTCCGATCGCCGTCGTCGGAGGCATCGAAGGGCTCCAGTTCGAGAATGGGGTGAGGGGCCGGCGGCCGTCAGGGCATGCCGCGCAGCACGGCCGCGCCGACGGCGGCCTCGGTGTGCGCGACGAGTTCCTTCAACGGCGGGGGCAACGCCGGGATGAGAACACTGAGCCGGTGGTGGGCGCGGGGGCCGGCGCTCCACAGCACCTCGCGGGTGAGGCCGGCGGCGGAAACCAGGCCGAGCAGCAGCGCGTCGGGCACGGTCGGGGGCTCCGGCCGGTCGAGCAGGGCACGCAACCGGGTCGCCGGCCAGGCCACCGCGTTGAGGTCGATCGGGGCGTAGCTGACGCTGGTACGCAGCAGGCGGCGGTTCTCCTGCCGCCGCAGCACGCCGGCGCGGGCCAGCCGCTCCGCCACCGAGGTCGCCGCGCTCTGGCCGAGAAAGCTCAGCCAGGTGCGCACCGACTGGTGCTGGGACTCGCCGACCAACTGGTCCAGGACGGTGTGGGCCAGGGCGTCGGCGGGCGGACGGCGGTCGACCACGGTCACGTTCCCGGCGGAGACGGTGAGCTGTCCGAACAGGACCAGCTCGCCGAGCAGGGCCGCCGCCAGGCCGATGCCCGCCGCGCTGGAATGCAGCTTCGGCTTGCCGCGGCTGTCGTTGTGGGCGATCAGATAGAACTCGTCGGCGGTGAGCACACGAGCCTCCCGAACGGATTGTCCACAACTGATCGACGCCGGGTGAAAGGATGCACGTCAGCCGATTGCAATGCAACTCCCACTTTCGACAGTTGCACTCCGTATCCGAACGACCTGGGGATCTTGGCATGACAGACTCGGAGGGTGACCGCCAGCCCGACCATCCGTCGCCGCCGAATCGCCCGCGAGCTGCGCCACCTGCGCGAACTTTCAGGGATGACCCTCGACGTCGCCGCCCGCCAGCTCGACATGTCCAAGAGCAACCTCTCCCGGATCGAGAACGCCCAGATCGGGATCAAGCCCCGGGACGTCCGGGCCGCCCTGGCGCTCTACCAGGTCACCGGGGCCGACGCCGAGGCGCTGATCGAGATCGCCCGGGGCGCGCAGCAACGCGGCTGGTGGCAGAACTACAGCGACGTGCTTCCCGAGTGGTTCGAGTTCTACGTCGGGCTGGAGGCCGACGCGGCGTCGCTGCGCACGTACGAGGCCGAGGCCGTGCCCGGCCTGCTCCAGACCGAGGCGTACGCCCGGGCGATCTACCGGCTGACCGCCGGGGAGGAACGCATCGAGCGCAAGGTAGCCGTCCGACTGCGCCGCCAGGACGTGCTGCACCGGGAGGACCCGGTCGAGTTGTCGGTGGTGCTCAACGAGGCGGTGCTGCTGCGGCCGGTCGGCGCGCCGGCCGCGATGGCCGAGCAGCTCGCCCACATCCACCACGTCGCGCAACTACCGAACGTTACGGTGCAGGTACTTCCATTCTCGGCCGGCGGGCACCCCGCGATGACTACCCCGTACGTCATCCTGGGCTTTTCCGACGACGCCGACGCATCCGTGGTTTACCTGGATAACCTCACAATGGGACTGGCTCTGGAGGAAGCCGATCACGTGTGCGGGTATAGCCTGTTGCACGAGAAGCTGTGCCGGATGGCGCTCAGTTCGGCGGATTCGTTGACCCGCCTGGAGGACGCTTCTCGTAACTTTGCGTGACCGCATCGCGGCGCGCCAGCAGAAGATGAGAGGTACGGCGATGACCGCGCTCGACCTGTCCCGGGCGGCCTGGCGGACCAGCAGCCGCAGCAGCGGCAACGGCAACTGCGTCGAGGTGGCCACAGCCGACGGTCGGATCGCGGTCCGCGACTCCAAGGACCGCGGCGGGCCCGCGCTGGCCTTCGCCCCGGCCGCCTGGGGGGCGTTCGTCGCCGGCCTTGACGCCGTACGCCCCTGCTGACACCCGGCGGCCGGTGCGACAGTAGGACGGTGCTCGCCGACGTATCCCTCGACCTGCCGGTCCGCCCCGCCCTGCCGGCGCTGCTCGACGCGCTGCGCGCGACCGGCGGCGCGGTCCTGGTCGCGCCGCCGGGCACGGGAAAGACCACCCTCGCCCCGCTGGCCGTGGCCGGGGCGGTCGCCGGCCGGGTGGTGATCGCCCAACCACGCCGGGTAGCCGCCCGCGCTGCGGCGCACCGGATGGCGGCCCTGCTCGGCGAACGGGTCGGCGACCGGGTCGGGTACGCGGTACGCGGCGAGCGCCGGGTGGGCGCCGCCACCCGGGTCGAGGTGGTCACCACCGGTCTGTTGGTACGCCGGCTACACCGCGACCCGGAGCTGCCCGGCGTCGGCGCGGTGCTGCTCGACGAGTGCCACGAGCGGCAGCTCGACGCCGACCTGGCGCTGGCGTTCACCGCGCAGGCGCGCGAGGCGCTGCGCCCCGACCTGTGGCTGCTGGCCATGTCGGCGACCCCGGACGCGGACCGGTTCGCCGCGCTGCTCGGCGCAGACGGCGCACCGGCTGCGGTGGTGCGGGCGGAGGCGGCGCTGCACCCGGTGACCCGGGTCTGGGCCCCGCCGCCCCGGCCGGCCGCCGTGACCGCGTCCGGCCGGGTCGACCCGGCGCTGCTGGACCACGTGGCCGCGACGGTCCGCCGGGCGCTCGCCGAACGCGACGGGGACGTGCTGGTCTTCCTGCCCGGGGTGGGCGAGATCGCCGCCGTGACCGGCCGGCTGGCCGCCCTGCGGGGCGCCGTCGACCTGCTGCCCCTGCACGGGCGGCTACGCGCCGCCGAGCAGGACGCCGCGCTACGCCCGGCCGGCCGGCGGCGGGTGGTGCTGGCCACGGCCGTGGCGGAGAGCAGCCTGACCGTGCCCGGGGTCCGGGTGGTGGTCGACGCCGGGCTGGCCCGGATACCCCGGGTGGACCTGTCCAGAGGGCTGGGGACGCTGGTGACCGTGCCGGTGTCCCGGGCGGCGGCGACCCAGCGGGCCGGCCGGGCCGGCCGGGAGGCCCCCGGCCACGTGTACCGGTGTTGGTCGGAGGCGAGCCACGCCCGGCTCGCCGCCCAGCCGGAGCCGGAGATCGCCACCGCCGACCTCACCGGGTTCGCCCTGGAGTTGGCCGCCTGGGGCAACCCGGACGGCACGGGGCTGGCCCTGCCCGACCCGCCGCCGGCCGCCGCCATGACGGTCGCCCGGGACACCCTGACCACCCTCGGCGCGCTGGACGCCACCGGTCGGATCACCGCCCGGGGGCGGGCCATCGCGGGGGCCGGTGCGCACCCCCGGCTGGCCCGGGCGCTGCTCGACGGCGCGCCGGTGGTCGGCGCGGACCGGGCCGCCGAGGTGGTGGCGCTGCTCGCGGACGACACCGTCGCCGGGCCGGGTGACGACCTGACCGCCGCGTGGCGGCGGCTGCGCGCGGGCACGGATGCGGCTGCCACCACCCGCTGGCGCGCCGAGACCCGCCGGCTGCGCGCTTCCCTGCCCGCCGGGCCCGCCCCGGCGGTATCGACTGCCCCGGCGCGGGAACGGCCGGCCGGTCCGCTGCCCGACGATCTCGCCGCCGGGCTGCTGGTCGGGTTGGCGTACCCCGAGCGGCTGGCCCGAGCCCGCCGGGCCGGCGGGTCGACGTACCTGATGGCGGGCGGAACCGCGGCGGAGCTGGCCCCGGGTTCGGGGCTGGCCGGCATGGCGTGGCTGGCCGTCGCGGTGGCCGACCGCTCCCCCGGCGCGCCGACCGCACGGGTGCGGCTGGCCACCGGTTTGGACGAGACGACGGCGCGGGAGGCCGGCAAGCCGCTGCTGCGCTCCGGGCGGGAGGTGGCCTGGTCCGGCGGGGATGTGGTGGCCCGGGAGGTGGTCCGCCTCGGCGCGATCGAGCTGGTCACCCGGCCGCTGGCCCGCCCCGACGCGGCGCTGGTGGCCGCCGCGCTGCGCGACGGGCTGCGCAGCGAAGGCCTGGCGCTGCTGAGCTGGTCGCCGGCCGCGCGGGCGCTGCGCGAGCGGATGGCGTTCTGCCGGCACGCGCTGGGACCGGACTGGCCGGACGTCTCCGACGGAGCGCTGCTGGCCGGCGTGGACGACTGGCTCGGCCCGGAGCTGGCCGCCGCCCGCCGCCGCACCGACCTGGCCCGGGTGGACGTCGCCGCCGCGTTGCGCCGGCTGCTGCCCTGGTCGCAGGCGGGCCGGCTGGACGAGCTGGCCCCCGAACGGATCGTCGTGCCCAGCGGCTCCCGGGTGCGGGTGGACTACGCCGACCCGGCCGCCCCGGTGCTCGCCGTGAAGCTCCAGGAGACGTTCGGCTGGGCCGACGCGCCCCGGGTCGCCGGCGGGCGGGTACCGGTGCTGCTGCACCTGCTCTCCCCGGCCGGGCGGCCGGTGGCGGTCACCGCCGACCTGGCGTCGTTCTGGCGCACCGGTTACCCGCAGGTCCGCGCGGAGCTGCGCGGACGCTACCCCCGCCATCCCTGGCCGGAGGACCCGACCACGGCCGAGCCGACCCGCCGGGCGGCCCCTCGCCGCCGCTGACCCCCGCTCGGTCGGCCCGGGCACGGCGGGGCCGGGTCAGTCCTCGGCGACCACGTCGGCGATGACGACGGTGATGTTGTCGGGGCCGCCGGCGCGCAGCGCCAGGTCGATCAGCCGCCGGGCGCACGCCTCCCGGTCCGGGTTGCCGCCCAGCACCTCGGCGAGGGTGTCCGGACGGACCACGTTGGACAAGCCGTCGCTGCACAGCAACCACCGGTCGCCGGCCCGGGGCACCATCGTCGCGTACGCCGGGGAGACCTCCTCCCCCTGCAACGCCTGGGTCACCACGGCCCGGCGGGGATGGCTCGCGGCCTGGTCGGCGGTGATCAGGCCCTGATCGACGAGCATCTGCACGAAGGTGTCGTCGCGGGTGATCTGCTTGAGCACCCCCTCCCGGTACAGGTAGGCGCGGGAGTCGCCGACGTGGGCCAGGGCGAGGCAGCTTCCGGT
The DNA here is from genome assembly GCF_004348615.1 of Micromonospora sp. KC207. Classification (NCBI taxonomy): domain Bacteria; kingdom Bacillati; phylum Actinomycetota; class Actinomycetes; order Micromonosporales; family Micromonosporaceae; genus Micromonospora; species Micromonospora sp. KC207. Next base: position 10,710 of record NZ_SMKJ01000089.1, on the reverse strand, counting down.
GCGGGCGAAGAGCAGGGCGGTCAGGGTGGTGCCCATGCCCTGCCGCTCCGGGTCCTCGCGCACCGCCTGGGCGATCCGCGCGGTCGCCAGCTCGATACCGCTCTGCAGGGCGGCGACCAGGGCGTCCTCGGGTGTGGCCAGGTCCAGGGGACCGACCGCGTCGATCGCGATGCGGCTGGCCAGGTCACCGGCGGCCATCCCGCCCATGCCGTCGGCGACGGCGACGAGCCAGGTGCCGGAGTGCAGGGCGTCCTGGTTTCCGCTGCGGATCAGCCCGCGGTCGCTCGCCCCCACGGAACGCAGCTTCAGGGTCATGGCACGCAGCCTGCCAGTTGGAGGGCGCAGTTGTCTCTAGGAGATCGCGACGACGCCGCGTGGCGCGGCGAATCTCACGCGTCGGGCCAGGCCGGTAATCTTATCCAGCCTCCTCAATTGACATGGCAGACACCCGCTGGAAATATCGAAGCGATATTGGGAGCGCTCCCAGAATCGGTTCAGTCTGTCCCCCTGGAAGGAACCCCCGTGACGCCATCCCGACGCCGTCGAGGCCGCCTCGCGGCCCTCGCTGCGGCGACCGCCCTGGCCCTCACCGGCACCACCGCCGGCGTGGCCCACGCCGAGGTCCCCCCGGACGCTCCCGAGCAGATCAAGAACGGCGACTTCGGCGAGGGCGTCGCCCCCTGGTTCTCCTACGGCACCGGCCCGCTCGGGGTCACCGACGGCCGGCTCTGCGCCACCGTCCCCGGTGGGCTGGCCAATCCCTGGGACGCCGCGTTCGGCCAGGACGCCGTGCCGCTGACCGCCGGCGCCGAGTACGAGCTGTCCTTCGACGTCTCCGCCACCCCCGGGGCGAACGTCAAGGCCGTGCTCCAGCTCGGTGCCGCCCCCTACACGCAGTACGCCAATGTGGACGCCGCCGCCACCGGCGCCAGTCAGCACTTCACCAAGACGTTCACCGCCGCCGAGAGCAACCCGAGCGCCCAGCTCGTGTTCCAGGTCGGCGGGGCTGCCGCCGAGCAGACCATCTGCCTGGACAACGTTTCGCTGCGCGGCGGCGAGCCGCCGGAGCCGTACGAGCCGGACACCGGGCCCCGGGTGCGGGTGAACCAGGTCGGCTACCTGCCCGGCGGCCCCAAGAACGCCACCGTGGTCACCGAGGCCACCACCCCGTTCGCCTGGCAGCTCCGCTCCGCCGCCGGCGCGGTGGTCGCCAGCGGGCAGAGCACCCCGCGCGGGGTCGACGCCGCCTCCGGGCAGAACGTGCAGACCATCGACTTCTCCGCCTACCGGACCCCGGGCACCGGTTACACGCTCGTCGCCGACGGCGAGACCAGCCACCCGTTCGACATCTCCGGCACGCTCTACGACCGGCTGCGCAGCGACGCCCTCCAGTTCTTCTACATCCAGCGCAGCGGCATCGCCATCGACGGCGACCTGGTCGGCGAGAAGTACGCCCGCGCCGCCGGCCACCTCGGCGTCGCCCCCAACCAGGGCGACACCAGCGTGCCCTGCCAGCCGGGTGTCTGCGACTACTCCCTCGACGTGCGCGGCGGCTGGTACGACGCGGGCGACCACGGCAAGTACGTGGTCAACGGCGGCATCGCCACCTATCAGCTACTGAACACCTTCGAGCGGACCAAGACGGCGGCCACCGCCGACGGCGGCGCGGCGCTGGGCGACAGCACCCTGCGGGTGCCCGAGCGCGGCAACGCCGTGCCGGACGTCCTCGACGAGGCCCGCTGGGAGCTGGAGTTCCTGCTGCGCATGCAGGTGCCGGCCGGCAAGCCGCTGGCCGGGATGGTCCACCACAAGATCCACGACAGGAACTGGACCGGCCTGCCGCTCGACCCAGCCGCCGACCCGCAGCCGCGCGAGCTGCACCCGCCGTCCACGGCGGCCACTCTCAACCTGGCCGCCGTCGCCGCCCAGTGCGCCCGGCTGTTCGCCCCGTACGACGCGGCGTTCGCCACCCGCTGCGGCACCGCCGCGAAAACCGCGTACGCGGCGGCCAAGGCCCACCCGGCGATCTACGCCAGCCCCACCGACGGCACCGGCGGCGGCGCGTACGACGACGCCGACGTCAGCGACGAGTTCTACTGGGCCGCGGCCGAACTGTTCCTGACCACCGGCCAGGCCGCGTACCTGACCGACCTGACCGCCTCGAAGCACCACACCGGCGCGGTCTTCGGCGACCGGGGCTTCAGCTGGCAGGGCGTCGCCGCGCTGGGCCGGCTCGGCCTGGCCACCGTCCCCAATGGCCTCCCGACCGCCGACCGCAACCGGGTGCGTGCCTCGGTGGCCGCCGCCGCCGACCGCTACCTGGAGATCATCGCCAGCCAGCCGTACGGGCTGCCGATGCCCGACGACAAAGACAGCTACTTCTGGGGGGCCAACGGCAACATCGCCAACAACGCGGTCGTGCTGGCCACCGCCTTCGACCTGACCCGGAACGCGAAGTACCGCGACGGAGCCGTGCAGGCGGCGGACTACCTGTTCGGCCGCAACGCGCTCAACATCTCGTACGTCACCGGCTGGGGCGAGCACGCGGCGCACAACCAGCACAGCCGGATGTTCGGCAACCAGTTCGACCCGACCCTGCCGAACCCGCCCGCCGGCTCGCTCGCCGGTGGCGCGAACGCCGGCCTCCAGGACCCGTTCTCGGCGAACAAGCTCGCCGGTTGCAAGCCGATGTTCTGCTACATCGACGACATCAACTCGTACTCGACGAACGAGGTCGCGATCAACTGGAACTCGGCGCTGACCTGGCTGGCCTCGTTCCTCGCCGACCAGGACGACGCGGCGGCCGTGCCGGCGCCCACCTGCTCGGTGTCGTACGACAACTACGGCACCTGGCACGGCGGCAACGGGTTCACCGCCCAGGTGACCATCCGCAACACCGGCACCGTCGCGGTGAACGGCTGGACCGCCCGGTTCGCCTTCACCGGTGACCAGAAGGTGCGGGAGGCGTGGATGGCGAAGGTGACCCAGTCCGGGGCCACGGTGACGGCGAAGAACGAGTCGTACAACGCCCGGATCGGCCCGGGCGGCAGCACGAGCTTCGGCTTCAACGCGACCACGGCCGGCGGCGCGAACCCGGCACCGGGCCTGGTCACGGTCAACGGCTCCGCCTGCACCCTGTCCTGACCCACTGATACGGGTGGCCTCCCCATGCGGGGAGGCCACCCGCTGTCGGCCACGATCGTCCAGCTTCCGGGCCACGGTCGTGACGGGTCAGCCGATCTCCTCGTCGACGAAGCACCAGCGCCACGCCTCCCCCGGTTGGATCGAGCGCATCACGGGGTGACCAACGTCCGCGAAGTGCTTCGACGCGTGCTGGTACGGCGACGAGTCGCAGCAGCCCACGTGCCCGCAGGTCAGGCAGGACCGCAGGTGCACCCAGTCGTCGTTGCCGACGGCCACGCAGTCCGGGCACTCCGTCGTGGTCCGAGGCTCGGCCGTGCCCGCCCCCGTCAGGTGCTCGCAGCTCACGAGTCCCCCTCCCGCCGCAGCAGCGACTCCTCCAGGTCCAGGTCGCGGTACGCCTGCACCAGCACCTCCTCCGGTATCCGGCCGGAGTCACGGGCGGCCCGGAACACCTCCCGCTCCGCGTCGATCATCTCCTGCCGCAGCCGACCGTACGCCTGCGACGGCGTTTCCCGCTCGGTGCCGCCGAGCCGCTCCCACGCCAGGTTGGTCCGCTCCGTCGACACCCGGCGCAGCCGCTCCACGACCGCCGCCGGCGCGGACTCGGCCAACTCGTCGAGCCGCTTCCGGGCGGCCCGGCTGGCCTGCTGCTGGACGCCCGCGGCAGAAAGCGCGTCCTGTACCGGGTCGTCCGCCGGCAGCTTCAGCCGGCGCGCCACCGCCGGCAGGGTCGCGCCCTGGCCGACCAGCGTCACCACGATCACCGCGAAGGCCAGCCAGATGAACAACTGCCGGGGGTAGGGCCGGTCCTGCGCGAGGGTCAGCGGCAGGGCCAGCGCGGCGGCCAGGGTGACCACGCCCCGCATCCCGGCCCAGCCGATGACGATGGGGAACTTCGCCGGCGGGGCCGGGTCCCGCTGCCGCACCCTGGGCACCAGGCGGGCCAGGTAGGTGGCCGGGAAGATCCAGACGAACCGGGTCAGGAAGACGGTGACCAGCACCGCCCCGGTGATGGCGGCGAGGAAGCCCAGCGGCTCGTCAAGCTCGCGCACCACCTCGCGCAACTGGAGGCCGACCAGCAGGAAGACCAGCCCCTCCAGCAGGAAGCGAGCCAGCCGCCAGAACGCCCCGATCTGAAGCCGGGAGGCCGCCGACATCAACATCGGCATCTTGTGCCCGATCCCGAGCCCGGTCACCACCACGGCCACCACCCCGGAGGCGTGGATCTCCTCGGCGGCGAAGACGACCGCGAACGGCACGATCAGCGACACCGCGTTGTCCAGCAGCGGATCGGTGATCCGCTTGTGCAGGAACCCGAAGACCACCACCCCGGCCACGCCGACCAGGATGCCGCCGCCGGTGGCGATCAGCACCTCCGAGGCCACGTCGACGGCCCCGACCGAGGTGCCGATCGTCGCCATGGTGGCCACCCGCAGCAGGACCAGCGCGGTGGCGTCGTTGACCAGGCTCTCGCCCTCAAGGATCGTCACGACCCGGCGGGGCAGCCCGATCCGGCGGGCCACGGCGGTGGCCGCGACCGCGTCCGGCGGGGCGACCACCGCGCCGAGGGCCAGGCAGACGGCGAACGGCACCGCCGGCAGCAGCAGGTGCACCACGAGGCCCACGGCGAACGCGGTGAAGATCACCAGCCCGACGGCGAGCAGCAGGATCGGCCGCAGGTTGAGCTTGAACGCCGGAACCGACGTCTCCACGGCCGCCACGTACAGCAGCGGCGGCAGGATGCCCACCAGCACCAGGTTCGGGTCGAGCTGGACCTGGGGGAAGCCCGGCACGAAGGAGAGCGCGAGGCCGACCACCACGAGCAGGATCGGCGCGAGCAGCCCGAGCCTGCGCGCCAGCGCCGCGCCGAGCGTCGCGATGGCGAGGAAGACGACGACCTCGAACAGGGACTCCATGGAATACGAGCCTAGGGCCCCACCCGGCGCGCGCCGATCACGCGGCCCGCAGTCTCGGTAGCACCTGCGCCCCGAAGGCGTCGATGAAGGCCCGCTGCTCCTGCCCGACGTGGTGCAGGGCGATCTGGTCGAAGCCCAACTCCAGGTACTCCTGCAGCCAACCGACGTGCCGGCCCAGGTCTGCCGAGACGTTGACCGTCGAGGTGACCCGCCGCATCGGCACGTCGGCGGAGACGGCGTCGAAGTGCTCAACCGTCTCCAGGTCCCAGCAGACCGGCGGGGCGAAGACGTTGCTGCGCCACTGGTCGTACGCGATCGCCTCGGCCTCGGCCTGCTCGGGCGCCCAGCTCACGTGCACCTGTAGGTGCAGCGGGCCCCGGCCCCCGGCGTCGCGGTAGGCGTCGATCATCTCGCGCAGGTGGCCGGTGGGGGCGTTGACGGTGATCAGGCCGTCGGCCCACTGCGCGCACCAGCGGGCGGTTGTCACGCTGACGGCCGCCCCGATCAGCGCCGGCGGCTGCTCGGGGCGGGTCCACAGCCTCGCCCGGTCGACCGTGACGAGGCCGTCGTGGCTGACCTCCTCGCCGGCCAGCAGCGCCCGGATCACGTCGACGCACTCGCGCAGCCGGGCGACGCGGACGTCCTTGCGGGGCCACGCGTCGCCGGTGATGTGCTCGTTGCTGGCCTCGCCGGTGCCCAGCGCGGCCCAGAACCGGCCCGGGTACATCGCGCCGAGGGTGCCGATGGCCTGGGCGATGATCGCCGGGTGGTACCGCTGGCCGGGCGCGTTGACCACGCCGAAGGGCAGGTTGGTGGCCTGGAGGGCCGCCCCGAGCCAGGACCAGGCGAAACCGGACTGGCCCTGCCGGGCGCTCCACGGGGAGAAGTGGTCCGAGGACATGGCGGCGTCGAAGCCGGCCCGTTCGGCGTGGGTCACCGCCTCCAGCAGCCTGGCCGGGTGGATCTGCTCGTGGGACGCGTGGAAGCCGAACACCGTCATGGGCGCACCTCCTACCCACGCCGGAGTCCAACCAACCCACGCCTGCCCCGCAGGAAAGGGCCCCCTGTTAGCGCATTCGGTGGAGCAGGGGACCCTTGTCAACCAGCGCCGACCCGGCGCCCGCCTACTCGGCGTGCGCCCCGGCGCCGGCCGTCGTCTCGCCCCGGCCCACCCAGACGGTCTTGGTGTTGCAGAACTCGCGCATTCCCAGCGCCGACAGCTCGCGGCCGTACCCGGAGTTCTTCACACCCCCGAACGGCAGCTCGGGGAACGAGGTGGTCATCCCGTTGACGAAGACGTTGCCGGCCTCGAGGTGGGTGGCGAAGCCCTCCTGCTCCTCGGGGTCGGTGGTCCAGGCGTTCGCGCCGAGACCGAAGGCGGTCCCGTTGGCCACCTCGATCGCCTCGGCGTACGACGACACCCGGTACAGCCCCGCGACCGGCCCGAACACCTCCTCGGACCACATCCGCATCTCCGGCCGCAGGTCGGTGACCACGGTGGGCGGGTAGAACCAGCCCGCGCCGGCCGGCTTCTCGCCGCCGCAGAGCACGGTGGCACCCCTGCCGACCGCGTCCCGGACCTGGGCGTCGATCTCGTCCCGGCCCTTCTCGCTGGCCAGCGGGCCGACGTCGGTGGCGGGGTCCATGGGGTCGCCGACCCGCAGCGCGGCCATGTTCGCCGCGAAGCGCTCGGCGAACGCGTCGAAGACGTCGGTGTGCACGACGAACCGCTTGGCGGCGATGCAGGACTGGCCGTTGTTCTGGCAGCGGGCGGTGGTGGCGACCTCGGCGGCCCGGTCCAGGTCCGCCGAGGGCATCACCACGAACGGGTCACTGCCGCCCAACTCCAGCACGGTCTTCTTCAACTCCCGGCCGGCGATCTGGGCGATGGACCTGCCCGCGCCCTCGCTGCCGGTCAGGGTCGCGGCGCGTACCCGGGGGTCGCTGAGGATGCAATCGACGGCGTCCGAGCCGACGAGCAGGGTCGTGAAGACGCCCGCACCGAATCCGGCGCGGCGGAACAGGTCCTCCAGGTACAGGGCGGTCTGCGGCACGTTCGAGGCGTGCTTGAGCAGGCCGGTGTTGCCGGCCATCAGGGCCGGCGCGGCGAACCGCATGACCTGCCAGAGCGGGAAGTTCCACGGCATCACCGCCAGCACGGGCCCGATCGGCTGGTACCGGACGAAGGCCCGGCTGGCCTTGACCGACCGGGCGTCGGCGGGTTCGTCGGCAAGCATCCGCTCGGCGTGAGCGGCGTAGAACCGGCACGCCGAGGCGCACTTGGCGACCTCGGCTTTGGCGGCGGCGTACGTCTTGCCCATCTCGGTGGTCATTCCCCGGGCGGTCTCGTCGCGCTCGGCGTCGAGCAGGTCGGCGGCGGCGGTCAGCCACCGGCCCCGCTGGGCGACGGTGGTCCGGCGCAGGTCCCGAAACGCCAGGTCGGCCCGCTCGATGGCGGCGTCGACCTGCGCGTCCGACATGGGGTCGTACGACTTGAGCACCTGTCCGGTGGCCGGGTTGGTGGTGGCGATGGACATCTCGTACTCCTGTCACTCGAACAGCGAGTGCCGCGCGCCCGGGGACTCCCGGCGGCGCGCGGCACGGCGGCGCTGGATGACGACCAGGTCGACCGCGGCGACGACGGCGAAGAACGCGCAGACGACGCCGAGCCACACCACGTCGGCCCACACCGCCAGCACGGCGAACAGCGCCATGGTCACGAGCCCGAAGCCGGCGAGCGCGAGGCGAAGGTTCAGCGCGCTGTACGCGTGGCCCACGGTGCCGCGGGCGCGGCGGGGCTGTGATCTCGTCATCCCTGCGGGCTACCCCCAATCGGCCCGGTTAACCGGGCATCGGGTCGCGGTCGAGCCGTATACCACACCCGGGGACGTCTGGGCCGTCGAGCGCCGGAAAGCCGACAGCAGACCACCGTCCGCGCTGGTCCCGCACGTAGGGTGAGCTGGCTGTCGCACTCCGCCGCAGGACTGGGGAAAGATGCCTCGACGCTGGGTCGCCGCCGTGGCCTGTCTGCTGGCCCTGGTCGCGCTCGCCTGCGAGAGCGGCGGCGAGGCCAGCCCTCGGCCGTCCGGCGGGTCGCCGGCTCCCGGCACGCCGGCCGTGATGGCCGCCCTCGGCGACTCGATCAGCACCGGCTTCGCCTCCTGCCTGATGCTCAGCTCTTGCGAGCGCAACTCGTGGTCCACCGGTGACGGGCTGCGCGTGGACAGCCACTACCAGCGACTGGTCGACCGGAACCCGAAGCTGCGCGGTGCAACCCACAACCACGCCAAGCCGGGCGCGCGGGCCGCAGCGCTGGCCGGGCAGGCCGAGGCGGCGGTCCGCGACCGCGCCGACTACGTGACGGTGCTGATCGGCGCGAACGACGCGTGCCGCGACGACGTCGACGCCATGACGCCGGCGGCGACGTTCCGCAAGCAGGTGGACGAGGGCCTACGGGTGCTGCGCACGGGCCGCCCCAAGGCGCGGGTGCTGGTGGTCAGCATCCCCGACCTGCACCGGCTCTGGGAGGTCGGGCACACCGACTCCCGGGCGGTGCGGGCGTGGCGACAGGGGGTGTGCCCGGCGCTGCTGGCCGACGCGACGTCGACCGCGCCGGACGACGTGACGCGGCGAGCGAAGGTCCGGGACCGCATCGACGCGTACAACGCGCAGTTGAAGTCGGCCTGCCGGGCGTACGGCTCGCGGTGCCGGTACGACGGCGGGGCGGTGCACCGCGTCCGGTTCACCCTCGACCTGGTCAATGCGCTGGACTGGTTCCACCCCAACGTCGCCGGTCAGGGCCGGCTGGCCGACGTGACCTGGCGCGCCGCCGGCTTCGACTGACGCGCCCGAAGCGTCGAGCGCTGACGCGCCCGAAAGCCTCGAGCACTGACGCGCCCGGGAGCGCCGTCCGCGCCCGTTCCCGGGCGGAAACGCCGCCGATCTCTTCTCACGGCCGCGCCCTTCCCGGGCGGGAGCGCCCCACCTGGGCTCACGGCCGCGCCCCCGTCCCTGGGGCAAGGGCGCGGCGGTGACGCGGGCTCAGCGGGGCCGGGGGACACCCCCGGCCGGGCCCATGCTGCGGTAGAGCTGGCGCGACCGCTCGGCGAGGTCCTTGGTCGCCGACGAGTTCGCCCAGGTGCCGAGGATGATCGCGGCACCGGGAATCACCTTGGCGAAGATTCGCTTCGCCGCCCGCACCCCGGCCATCTGGGCCAGCCGTACGCCCAGCCGGATCATCACCTTGCCCAGCGCGGCCTGCCCGCCGGAGCCGAACAGAGCCCCGGCGCGTTCCCGGCCGGCGGCCACGCCCAGCGCCAGCCGGGCGGTCTCGGCCACCTTGTGCACCTTCTGCAACACCAGCAGGTCGGTGGCCCGGTCCGGGTGCGTCGGGTCGATCCCGTGGGCCGCCGCGACGTGCAGGACCATCCGCGCCTGGGTCCAGGCCAGCACCCCGACGTCGATCACCGCGCCGGGGAGCCCGGCCGCGCCGGAGACCGCCCCGGAGAGCCGGGCCCGGTTGACGAATCGGCGCACCGCCTGCTCGGCCAGCTCCTCCACCTGAGCGTCGGGCCGCTCCGCCCGCGCGCGGGCCACCCACCGGGCCGCCTCGGGCCCGAGCCGGCGCACCGCCTCCAGGGCCAGGTGCTCCGGGGCGTACTGCGGGTCCTCCCGCATGCGGTCCCAGAGCCGGGCCGGCGGCCCCTCCGGGGCGTCCTCGACGGCGGCCGGCGGGAGCGGCGCCCCCGGCACCTCCGGCGCGACCGGCACCGCCGGCGGCTTCGGCACCGCTGGCGGGACCGGCGTGGGAGCGGCTGGCTGGCCGTCGACGGGGGCGGAATCGGTCACGGAAGCTCCCGGGGGTCGGTGACGGGCGGGTACGGCGGCGTCGGCGCGGTCAGCGCCGGCCGGACAGGCGGGAGGCGAACTGCTTCAGCTTGCTCCGCGTCTCCGGCTTGGCCAACTCACGGCGGCCCCGGTCCACGAGCTGCTGCCCCTGCGGCGTCCGGAGGAACCGGGTGATCCGCTGCATCAGTGCTGACATGTCGTCCTCCTGTCGGTCGTTCTCCATCATGTGTACCCTGCCCCGACAAACGCCAACCGTCCACTGTGTCCGGTGTGGGGCCCGGCGGACGCCTGCGAGCGCGGTCCGGGGGGTCACATTCCGGCGGACAGGAACGCGTCGACCACCTTTGCGGCCCGCCACTCGTGCTGCGCGTAGAGGTCCGGGTACGCGGAGATCTGCACGGACTGGGCCGCGACCGTCAGCGGCAGTTCCTCCCAGCCCGGGATCTCCGCCAGGGCGGTGAGGAACTGCCGGGTGGCGAACTCGGGATCCATCAGTTGCCCCACCTCGCCCCAGCCGCTGCTGGCCCGCTGCTGGAACAGCCCGACCGAGTCGTGATCCCAGCCGACGCCCTGGTGCGGGTACTCCTGCGACTCGGGCAGCACCCCGCTGGCGAGGTTGTAGAGGTTACTTTCCTGCATCGCGGTGGCCACCGCGATGACCAGCCCTCGCCGGGGGAAGCCCAGCTCGCGGCCGGTGCGCACGATCACCTTCGCGTTCGCCATCTGGGCCTTCGTCAGGCCGGCCACGGGGGCGGGACCGGCGGGTCGCTTCGGCGCGGTTCGCTTCCGCGCGGCGGAGGGC
>NZ_SMKJ01000088.1:0-22125 GCF_004348615.1 Micromonospora sp. KC207 | reverse complement strand
GGCTGCCGCTGGCCTCCTTCGGTGCCCGGCTGGTCGCCCGGCTGATCGACTTCGGCATGGTGTTCCTGCTCAACGCGGTCGTCAACGGCTGGTTCGTCTACCGGTACGTCGAGGAGGTCACCCCGTACTTCCGCGAGGTGCTACGCCGGAGCATGGCCGGCGACACCTCCACCAGTGGGCTGCCCCAGCCCGGCGAGCAGGCCGGCGGGCTCCAGGTCGCCATCCTGCTGATCGCCACCGCGCTCTGGCTCGCGTACGAGGTGCCGGCGATGGCCGGCAACGGGCAGACCCTCGGCAAGCGGCTGCTGGGCGTACGCGCCGTGCCGGTCGAGGCCGACCAGCCGCTCGGCTTCGGGCGGGCGCTGCGTCGGTGGAGCACGCTGGGCCTGCCCACCCTGCTCTGGTACTGCTGCGGCTTCGGCCTGCTGCTCCAGCTCGTCGACGCGGTGTCGCCGTTGTTCGACCACCCGCTTCGGCAGGCGCTGCACGACAAGCGCGCGCAGACCGTGGTGGTCCGGCTTCCTCCCCGTACCCCCGCCGGCACCGCCGCCGGCCACGACGCCCCCGCCAAACCCCCGGGAGACACCCCATGACCGGACGTCACGAGCCGCCGCTGCGGCTGACCCGCGCCGACCTCGACGCGCTGCCCAACTACGTGCCCGGCCGCAGCCCCGCCGACCTGGCCCGCGAGCTGGGCCTGCCAGAGGCGATCAAGCTGGCCAGCAACGAGGTGCCGTACGGGCCGCTGCCCGGCGTGGTGGAGGCGGTCGCCGAGGCCGTCGCCGGCTCGCACCGGTACCCGGACATGGGCGTGGTCGCTCTCCGCCAGGCGCTCGCCGAGCGGCACGGGGTGCACCCCGACCGGATCGCCACCGGCTGCGGGTCGGTGGCGCTGGCCGAGCACCTGGTGCGGGCCACCTGCCTGCCCGGCGACGAGTTGCTCTACTCGTGGCGGTCGTTCGAGGCGTACCCGATCATCGCGGCGACCAGCGGCGCGACCAGCGTGCGGGTGCCCAACGACGCCGGCGCAGGGCACAACCTCGCGGCGATGGCCGCGGCGGTGACCGACCAGACCCGGATGGTGTTGGTCTGCAACCCGAACAACCCGACCGGCACGGCGACCCGCAAGGCCGAGCTGGACCGGTTCCTCGACGCCGTCGGCGAGGACGTGCTGGTGGTCATCGACGAGGCGTACCGGGAGTTCGTCACCGACGACGAGGTGCCGGACGGTCTGACCTACCTCGACCGGCCGAACGTGGTGGTGCTGCGCACCCTGTCCAAGGCGTGGGGGCTGGCCGGCCTGCGGATCGGCTTCCTCGTCGCCGCCGTGGAGGTGGCCGCCGCCGTGCGCAAGGTGGTCACCCCGTTCTCCACCAACATGGCCGCGCAGGCCGGCGCGCTCGCCGCGCTCGCCCAGGCCGACGAGGTGCGGCGGCGCTGCGCGCTGGTCGTCGCCGAGCGGGACCGGGTCACCGAGGCGCTGCGCAAGCTCGTCCCGGACGTGCCGTCCAGCCAGGCGAACTTCGTGTGGCTGCCGCTGGGCGACCGGGCGGTGGAGTTCGGCCGGGCCTGCGAGGCGCGCGGCGTGATCGTCCGGCCGTTCCCCGGCGACGGGGTCCGGGTCACCATTGGCACCCCGGCCGAGAACGACGCGTTCCTCGCCGTCGCGGAGTCCGCCCTGGCGTGAGGCCGTCGGCACCGGGCGTCGGTGCGGGGAAATCATGCCTCCCGGTGGCGGCGTCGGCGGGCGAGGGTCAGGGCCAGGCCCAGGAGCACACTGGCCGTGCCGACGGCCAGCGGCCACGCCGGTCCCCAGGCTCCGCCGGTGGTCGGCAGCCCGCCGGACCCCGAGGGCGCGGGCTGACCTGACGGGGCCGGCCCGGTCCGGCTGGGCGACGGTTTCGGCTGTGGCGAAGTCGGCCCGCCGGTCGGGGTTCCCGTCGGCGGCGGCACGGTGGGCTGCGGCGAGCCCGGGAGCACCTGGAAGCCGACCACGGTGCCGTCGGACGGCTCGGGGGCCGGGTGCGCCGGGGCTTCGGCGGCAAGCACCGCCCGGGGCGGCGCTTGCGGTGCGCTGTCCGCCGGCTGGCCCGCACCGGCGAGGGCGGACAACAGCAGCGCCGCTAGCACGCCGCCCACGACTCGCGGTACGGCTACGAGGCCGATCGGGCCGGACATGAAGGAAAGGTAGCCCTCGGCGCGCGGTGGGCGATGAGGGTTCGCGGGACTCCACCCACACGGGCATCACCCTTCCTTAGGGGGTTTTGCTCCTTTCATGCCGTGTAAGGCTTTTTGTCGCTAACGTCCTTCCTGGCTCGTGGGCCCCTCGGCCACGACGATCCGCACCATCGAGCAAGGGATGAGAGCATGCGTACTCGCACGATCCTGGCCGCAACCGCCGCGGCCACCACCGCCGCCCTGGTCGCGTCACCAGCGCTGGCCGCGCCGACCGACGACACCACCGCCACCTTCGACGTCCTCGCCGGAACCCTCGACATCGACGCCCCGGCCACTGCCGACCTCGGCTCCGGGGCACCGGGCACCACGATCACCGGGCAACTCGGAGTCGTGACCGTGTCCGACACCAGGGCCACGGGCGACGACGCCTCGTGGACGGCATCGGTGACCTCGACCGACTTCACCACCGGCACCGCCACCGCCACCGAGACCGTCCCCGCCACCGCCGTCGACTACTGGTCAGGGCCGGCGACGGCCACCAGCGGCACCGGCACCTTCACCCCGGGGCAGATCAACTCTGCCGCCGCCGTGCCGCTGGACAACGTCACGCCGGTCACCGCGTTCACCCACACCGGCGGCACCGGCCTCAACTCGGCCTCCTGGAATCCGACCCTCGAGGTCAGCGTGCCGTCGGTCAACCAGTCCGGCACGTACACGGGGACGGTGACACATTCGGTCGCCTGAGCCGCTGACCCGCCTCGCGGCCTGGTCGGCCGTGGTGCTGCTCTGCGCCGCCGGCCCGGGCACCCTCGCCCGGGCCGGCGCGCCGCCCGGGGAGCCGGACAGCCGCGCGATCGGGATCCAGTTGCTGGAGGCACCGGTGGCCCGGCACGACGACCCACGGGCGTTGCGCTACATCGTCGACCACCTGCCCCCGGGCAGCACGATCAAGCGGAAGATCAGCGTCGTCAACCACTCCGCCGAGCGCCGGCGCCTCGACCTGTTCGCCGCCGGCGCGGACGTCGCCGACGGCCGGTTCCGGTTCGCCGAGGGCCGCACGGCCAACGAGCTGAGCGGCTGGATCACCCTCGACGAGGACTCGGTCACCCTCGACCCGCAGGAGAGCATCCGGTTCACCGCGACCGTCCGGGTGCCCCGGGAGGCGTCGGCGGGCGAGCGATACGCGGTCGTCTGGGCCTCCACGGTCCCCGCACGGAACGCCTCGGCCAACGTCAACATCGTCCACCGGGTCGGCGTACGGGTCTACCTCGACGTGGGGCCGGGTGGCGAGCCGCCGTCCGACTTCGCCATCGGCGACGTCGTCCCGGCCCGGGACGGTGGGGGGCGGCCCTCGGTCGACGTCACGGTCCGCAACACCGGCGGCCGTGCCCTGGACATGGGCGGCAGCGCCACGCTCTCCGACGGCCCGGGCGGGATCCGGGCCGGACCCTTCGACGTCGTCCAGGGCACGACGCTGGCCGCTGGCGAGGCTGGCACGGTGCGGGTGATCTTCCCTGCGGAGCTGGCCAACGGCCCGTGGCGGATCGCCCTGGAGCTGGCGAGCGGCAAGGTCAGACGCAGCGCCAGCGGCACGATCACCTTCCCCGATCCCGGCCAGGCCGGTCGGCGGACCCCCCTGCTCGACCGCCTCACCCAGAACCGGTGGCTCCGTGGCGGGGTCCTCGCCGTCGCGGCGGTGGCGGTCGCCGGCGTCGCCCTGCTGATCCGCCGGCTACGCCGGCGGCGGGCCGCCGTCCATGCGGCCGGTCAGATGGCTCACGCGGCCGGTCACGTGGCGGTGAGCAGCACCGGCTCGGACATTAGGAAGTAGCGCTGGTCGTCGGCGTCCGGGGCGACCGGCTCGCGCAGCCGCTCCACCGCCACGTAGCCGCCGCCCGCGTACGCCAGGCCGGTGGCGTAGCCGATGCCGTCGTTGCCGACGGTCAGCGGAAAGCGGGAGCGCTGCGCGCCGGTCATCGGGTCCAGGGTGATCAGGTCGTTGGTCTCGGTGAGCAGGTGCACCCGGCCGGGCTGGACGGCCAGGATCCGGGCCGTGCCGAGGTCGGCACGACGCCACAGCTCCTCGCCGGTGCGCACCGACCGCGCCGTCACCACCCCGCCGGTGGTCCCGACCACCCGCTCCCCGGCCAGCTCCGAACCGGCCGGGTCCAGGGCCGGGGCGGCGACCGGATCGCCCGTGCCGACCAGCCAGCCGCGTCCCGCCCCGTCGGCGAAGCCCTCGGCCCGCAGTCCCCGGCACCGGGACCGGGGGCTCACGCAGCCGAGGGGGGTGACGGTCAGGTCGGCGGTGGCCCCGGTCGGCGTCAGGCGGGTGGTCGGGGTGCCGGTGGCCACGTCACGGAACTCGACGGCCGCCGGGCCGGCGCACCGGTCGACGGCGACGAGCTGCCCCGCCGACGTGGTGGCCACGTCGTCCCGGCACCCACCGTCCACGTCGGCGGACCAGAGCCGCCGGCCGTCGTCGAGCGCGAAGCCGCCGACCCGCTCCGGGCCGGCGGCCACCAGCACGGGCCGGCCGTCGGCGGCGCGGGCGAGGAACAGCCCCGGTGGGGCCCACACCGCCCCCGCGCCGGTGCGGCGGGCGGTCCAGCCCTCGGCGGGCGCGGGGCCGTCGGCCCGCCAGGCCACCCGTCCGGTCCGCGCGTCCAGCGCCACCAGCCTCCCGTCCGACCAGTGGCTGACCACCGTGGTCCCGTCCGCCACCACCCCGCTGACCTCCGCCGGCCAGCGCCGGTAAGACCAGTACGGGGTGACCCGGTTGCGGGCGTCGGCGGGCTGGTCGGCGTACACCTGGCGGGTGGCGGCGTAGACCCGGAGCCGGCCGTCCACGATCAGCGGAGCTGCCGGCAGCCGGCCCACCACGCCGATCGCCGGGGTGAGCGCCGCCGGGTAGGCGGCCCGTGCGGGGGTTTCCACCTCGGCGGGCGCGAGCACCCGGTGGACGACGACGGCGACCGCAGCGACGCCGACCAGCGCCGCGAGAGTCATCGCGACGGCCCGCCGCCTCTTCGCCAATCCCATCCCGCACCTCCGCCCGGCACCCTACCGAGGGAGACCGCCACCGGCCCGGTCAGGCCGCCTCGGCGGACGCCGGGGGCTGGGCGGCGCGGGAGAGGTCGGCGAGGTCGCGACGGAAGGCGCCCTCGACCGTGCGGGCGGCCAGGCCGCCGAAGAGCAGGGCGAGGACCCGGCCGAACGGTGCCGTGGGGACCGCCTCCTGCCGCACCGTGACCGCGGTGCAGGCCCGGCGACGACGCTGGACGGTACGCAGGGTCCAGGTGGTCCGGTAGGACACGCCGATGCCCGGCGAGTCGAGCACCAGCCGCCGGGGCGGGACGCACTCCACCACGACGAACTCCTCGGCCTGGGCGCCCCCGTCGGGCCGGGTGCGGGTCTCCCGCCAGGCGGTGCCGGGGGCGAGGGGGCCGGGGGTGAGCAGCTCGACCCCGCCGACCGTGCGGAGCCAGTCGGCGCGGACCGGCAGGTCGACGAGGAGCCGCCAGAGGTCGACGGCGGACGCCTCGATGAACTCGGTGACCGTGACCGTCGACATGGCACCTCCCGTGTCCTCCACGGTACGGGGGGTGAGCTTGTGATGGGGCCCCAGCGGCGGAACTTCCGCCGCTGGTGGCCGATCCGGGGGTGTCGGGAGCACCCCCGGGGTCGGTCAGGCCCCGAACCGTCCACCCCGGATCGCGCCGACGAACGCGGTCCAGCCCGGCGGGCTGACGGTCAGCACCGGCCCGGCCTGGTCCTTCGAGTCGCGTACGGCGACGACGTTGGCAGTGCCCGCCAGGTTGGCCGCCACCTCGACGCACAGCCCCTGGTCGTTCGAGCGGCTGCTGGTGCGCCAGACGGCACCCGACAGATCGATCATTTTCACTTCCTCCACTCCGTTCGGGACGTCCCACGGCGGCCTGGCGGCACCACCCGTGGGCCGCCGGCCGGCCCCGCCGCACGGCGGAACCCGGCTCGATCAACGGAGATGCGCCGAGCCCCGGTCGCACCTGATGTGCGACCGGGGCTCGTGGCCGTCACCGGGCGGAGGACGCCGGCGCGAAGAGAGGTGCACCGGCGCGGCGCGCCGGGCGGTCAGCGGGTCAGCGGCCCGGGTGGTCAGCGGGCCGGGAGGATGGTGCCGGTGACCTCGCCCAGGGCGACGGTGGTGCCGTCGGGGCCTGGCGCGGTGGCGGTGACGGTGACCGTGTCGCCGTCGGCCAGGAAGGTCCGGGTCGCCCCGCCGACCGTGACCGGCTCCGCGCCGCCCCAGGTCAGCTCCAGGATCGAACCGACCTGATCCCGCCGGGGGCCGGAGACGGTGCCGGAGGCGTACAGGTCTCCGGTGCGCAGGGACGCGCCGTTGACGGTGAGGTGGGCAAGCTGCTGGGCGGGCGTCCAGTACATGGTGGCGAACGGCGGCTCGCTGACCCGCTCGCCGTTCCACTCCACGGCCAGCCGCAGGTCCAGCCCCACGTGCGAGACGTCGCGCAGGTACTCCGCCACCGGCGGGTCCTGCACGGGCGCGGGCACGAACGCGTCGGCGAGCGCGTCCAGCGGCGTCACCCAGGCCGACACGGAGGTGGCGAAGGACTTGCCGAGGAACGGGCCGAGCGGCTGGTACTCCCAGGCCTGGATGTCCCGGGCGGACCAGTCGTTGACCAGCACCACCCCGAAGACGTGGTCGGCGAAGCCGGCCACCCCGACCGGCTCGCCGAGCGCGCTGGGCACGCCGACGACGAAGCCCACCTCGGCCTCGATGTCGAGGCGTACGGACGGACCGCAGACCGGCCCGTCCGGGGTGGCCCGCTGCCCGGTGGGGCGGACGATCGGCGTGCCGGAGACGACCACCGTGCCGGCCCGGCCGTGGTAGCCGATCGGCAGGTGCTTCCAGTTCGGCGGCAGCGGCGGCTGGCCGGGGCGGAATATCTGCCCGACGTTGCCCGCGTGGTGCTCGGAGGAGTAGAAGTCGACGTAGTCCGCCACCTCGAACGGCAGCAGCAGCTCGACTGCGGCCAACGGCACCAGCAGCGGCTCGACGGCCGGCCGGTGGGCGTCGTCGGTGAGCAGCTCGGTCACCCGCTGCCGGACGGCGGTCCACTGCGGCCGGCCCAGCGCCAGGAACGCGTTGAGCGTGGGGCGGCCCAGCGCGCCGGCGGCCAGCACCAGCCCGGCCGCCTCTGCGGCGGCCAGGTCGAGCACGAACTCCCCGATCCGTACGCCGACGCGCGGGTCGCCCCCGCCGGACCGGAACACCCCGTACGGCAGGTTGCGCACCCCGTACACCGAACCCTCGGCACCCGTCACCCAGGTCATGCCTCGTGTCCCCCGTTCACGTCGTGTCCCCCGTTCACCAGGCCCAGCCGGATCAGATCGGTCAGTGGTTCCGCCACGCTGCACGAGCCGTACCCCACCCACAGCGGCCGGGCGGCGGCGCGGGCGGCGCGGGCCCGCTCGACCAGCGGCACCGGGTCGGTGGCGGCGAGCAGGACTGCCACCTCGTCCACCTCGGCCCCGTCGGCGGCGGCGAGCGTCGCGGCGAGGACGTTGCCGAAACCGTGGTGGGTGAAGCCGGTCTCCGGGTCGCGGTGGCGCACGGCGTGGTGCAGCCCGGCGGTCAGCTTGAACGGCAGCTCCCGGTCCCGGCAGGCGCAGATCACGGCGGCCAGCTCGACCGGGGTCGGGAACAGCTCGGCGGCCAGCCCGCCGGTGCGGAACTTCGCCGCGACCGGGACGCCGGCGGCGCGGGCAGCGGCGACCGTGTCCAGCGCGGCCGTCAGCCCGAAGGTCAGTGGCAGTTCGGCGTAGACGTCGACGTCGCCGCGCCGCCCGGCCAGCTTCAGCAGTTCGGCCAGGCCGGGCTGCGGGTCCTCGCCGCGCTTGGCGACGGCCACCTCGACCTGGCGGGCGGTGACGCCGGCCGGCAGGGCTGCCAGCGCGGCGGGCAGCCCCCTAACGCCGGTATCGCCGATCAGTCCGAGCACGAGGCCGCTCGCGGGGCCCGCGCCGTGGGGGTCGGCGGGGCCACCCAGCTCGCCGGCCACGACCGCCGAGGCGGGCACGAGCAGCGCACCGACCATGTCGGCGTACCAGGAGTCGCGGTGCCGGCGGTGCGCGGCGAGCGCGTCGGGCAGCGTGGCGCTGCCGGGCGGGAAGACGGCGGCGTCGTCGACGAGGCCGGCGAGGAGGCGGGGCACGCGCGTTGACACGAGACAAGAACTTACGGGACGCTACGAGAAACGGACAACAGCGTCCGACTATCGGACGGCCATGGCCGGTGAACGGGACGATGGCCGTGAGCCCGACGATGGCCGGTGAACGGGGACGAATCGGGAGGCGACATGCCGTACTACCGCAGCGTCGGCGAGGTGCCCCGGAAGCGGCACACCCAGTTCCGCCAGCCCGACGGCACCCTCTACACGGAGGAACTGATGGGCCAGGAGGGCTTCTCCTCCGACTCGTCCCTGCTCTACCACCGGCACGCCCCCACCGCGATCGTCGCCGCCGAGGCGTTCGACCCGCCGGCCGTCACCCGGGTGCCCAACCTGCCGCTCAAGCCCCGCCACCTGCGCACCCACCAGCTCGACGGCACCGGGGCCGACCCGATCCTGGGCCGGCGGTACCTGCTCGCCAACGACGACGTGCGCATCGCGTACGTGTCGGCCGACCGGCCGTCCCCGCTGTTCCGCGACGCCACCGGCGACCACTGCCTCTACCTGGAGTCCGGGGCCCTGCGGGTGGAGTCCCCGTTCGGCGCGCTGGACGCCGTCGCCGGCGACTACGTGATCATCCCGACGTCGACCATCCACCGCCTCGTCCCGACCGGCGACGAGCCCGCCCGGCTGCTCGCCGTCGAGGCCGCCGGGCACGTCGGCCCGCCCAAGCGCTACCTGTCGGTGCGCGGCCAGTTCCTGGAGCACTCGCCGTACTGCGAGCGCGACGTCCGGGGGCCGGACACCCCGCTGCTCGTCGACGGCACGGACGTCGAGGTCCTGGTCCGGCACCGGCGCGGTTGGACCAGGTACGTCTACGCCCGGCACCCGTTCGACGTCGTCGGCTGGGACGGGCACCTGTACCCGTGGGCGTTCTCCATCCACGACTTCGAGCCGATCACCGGCCGCGTTCACCAGCCGCCGCCCGTGCACCAGACGTTCCAGGGCCCCAACTTCGTGATCTGCTCGTTCGTGCCCCGCAAGGTGGACTACCACCCCGACGCCATCCCGGTGCCGTACCACCACCACAACGTCGACTCCGACGAGATGCTGTTCTACACCGGCGGCAACTACGAGGCCCGGCGCGGCTCCGGCATCGCGCAGGGCTCCATCTCGCTGCACCCGTCCGGCTTCACCCACGGCCCGCAGTCGGGCGCGGCGGAACGCTCGCTCGGCGTCGACTTCTTCGACGAGCTGGCCGTCATGGTGGACACGTTCCGCCCCCTCGACCTGTGCGACGCGGCCAACGAGTGCGAGGACCCGGCGTACGCCTGGACCTGGGCCCGGCAGGCTCCGGCCGGCTAGGGCGGGGCTCAGCGCACCGTACGGGAGAACACCGCCAGCTCGGCCAGGGCGGCCACCACGATCGCCGCCACCAGCGGCCACGGCGTCCCCACCAGCGCGTAGACCAGCAACAGCAGGGGGCCGGCGGCCACCGCGTACCCGGCCAGCGCCAGGGACCGGTCGGAACGCAGCAGCCCCGGCAGCACGGTACGGGTCAGCCCCGGCACCCGCGCCGCGAACAGCCAGCCCAGCAGCGCCCCGCTCACCGCCACCAGCACCGCGAGGAACCTCGACGGGCCGGACGCCCCGGCCGCCGCGACCGCCACCAGCACGGCGCCCACGAGCGTCCAGCCCGCCCCGTACAGCACCAGCCGGCGCAGGTCGTCGACGACGCCCCGGCGCGGGTCGGGCTCCACCGGCCCGACCGGGGACACGGGGCCGGCCGGGGCGACCGGCACCAGCTCCGCCAGCTCCGCGAGCGCCGACGCGTACCGCCGCCGTTCCAGCCGGACGATCCCCGGCTCGTCGTCGGCCCGCTCCAGCTCCGGGTCGAGCCGCAGCGCCTCCTGGTACGCCCGCTCGGCCAGGTCGTACAGCCGCAGCCGCGCGGCGACCAGGGCGAGCACCAGGTGTGCCTGGGACTCCTCCGGGGCCAGCTCGACGCCCCGCCAGGCGGCGTTGAGGGCCGGCTGCCCGTTGCGCGAGCCGGACAGGATCGCGGCGGCGCTGCGCTGGGCGTACGCGTCGGCGGGGCCGACGGCGAGCAGCCGCTCGGCGGTGCGGGCCGCCTCGGCGTACTCGCCCTGGTCGACCAGGGCGGACCCCCGGGCGACCAGCGGGGCGACGGCGTCCGGGGCGACGGCCAGGGCGGCGTCGGCCGCGGCGCGCGCCTCGACGGGCCGCCCGGCGGCCAGGTGCACCCGGGCCAGGGTGGTCAACGCGCCGGCGTTCGCCGGCTCCAGGGCGAGGGCGAGGCCCACCTCACCGGCGGCCTCCTCGTACCGGCCGAGGTCGGCCAGAAGCTGGGCGCGCTGGAGGTATCCCTCGGCGGTGGCGTCGCTCGACATCGGGCGACCCTACGCGGGCGGGGCCGGATGGACCAGGGCCACCGCGATACCGGCGAGCCCCTCGCCGCGCCCGGTGAAGCCGAGCCCGTCGGTGGTGGCGGCGGAGACGGCCACCGGCGCGCCGACCGCCTCGGAGAGCACCGCCTCCGCCTCGGCCCGGCGCGGCCCGATCTTCGGCCGGTTGCCGACCACCTGCACGGAGACGTTGCCGATCTCGAAGCCGGCGGCCCGGACCCGGCGGGCGGTCTCGGCGAGCAGCGCCACCCCCGGCGCGCCCGCCCACTCGGGCTCGGCCACGCCGAAGTTCGAGCCGAGGTCGCCGAGGCCGGCGGCGGAGAGCAGAGCGTTGCAGGCGGCGTGCGCGACCACGTCGGCGTCGGAGTGCCCGGCCAGGCCGTCCTGGCCGGGCCAGAGCAGGCCCGCCAGCCAGCAGGGCCGGCCCGCCTCGAAGGCGTGCACGTCGGTGCCGATGGCCACCCGAGGAACGATCATGGACCGAGGGTACGCGTCACGCGCCGCCGGCCAGCAGGTGCTCGGCCAGCGCGAGGTCGAACGGGCGGGTGACCTTGAGGGCGTACTCGGAGCCGGGCACGCAGACCACCGGGACGCCCTGCTTCTCGACGAGGCCGGCGTCGTCGGTGAGCGGGTCGCCGGCCGCCGCGTGGGCGGCGGTCAGCACCGCGCGGCGGAAGCCCTGCGGGGTCTGCACGGCGCGCAGGGCGGACCGGTCGACCGTGCCGAGGACCACCTCGCCGGGGCCGACCTCCTTGATCGTGTCGACGACGGCGAGCACGGGGATCACCGCGTCGTGCCCGGCGCGGACCGCGGCGGCGACGGACTCGACCAGCCCGGGCGGGGTCAGCGCGCGGGCCGCGTCGTGCACCAGGACGATCTCCGGGCCGGCGGGGACGGCGGCCAGCGCGGCGGCCACGGAGGCCTGGCGCTCCGCCCCGCCGGGGACGACCGTCACCGGGGCGACCGGGGCGAGCAGTTGACGGACCGCGCCGACCTCGCCCGCCGGGGCGGCCACCACGATCGTGTGCACGGAACCGGCGGCGGCGATTCGGCGCACGGCGTGCACGAGCAGCGGCTCGCCGGCGAGCAGGCGCAGGGCCTTGGGCGCGCCCGGGCCGAGGCGTACCCCGGCACCGGCCGCAGGCACGAGGACCGCGACGTCACCGCGCGGATTGAGCTGCGCGGTCACGTCGCGGTCCTCGGGTTTCTCTGCGGTGCGGATCGGAACGACGATGGGCGGGACCTATGCCTCGGTCAGCACCTTGTCGAGCAGCGTCTCCGCCTCGTCCTTGGTGCTCTTCTCGGCCAGCGCGACCTCGCCGACGAGAATGTCCCGCGCCTTGGCGAGCATGCGCTTCTCGCCCGCCGACAGGCCCCGCTCCCGCTCCCGGCGCCACAGGTCGCGAACGACCTCGGCCACCTTCAGCGGGTTACCGGAGGCCAGCTTCTCCAGATTCGCCTTGTAACGCCGCGACCAGTTGGTCGGCTCCTCGGTGTGCGGAGCCCGGAGGACGTCGAAGACCTTGCCGAGGCCCTCTTCGCCAACCACCTCGCGCACGCCCACGATCTCGGCGTTCTCAGCGGGCACCCGGACCGTCAGGTCACCCTGCGCGACCCTCAGGACGAGGTACTGCTTGGGCTCGCCCTTGATGACCCGAGTCTCGATTGCCTCGATGAGTGCGGCCCCGTGGTGGGGGTAAACAACGGTCTCGCCGACACTGAAAACCATAGGTTCGAAACCCCTTTCGCTGTGTCTAGGGTAACACGCTCAGGCACCGATGTCTCACCGCTGTCCTGATCGTTGGCGCAGCTCAGGGGCCCTGTGAGAGGTCTTTCTTCAGCTTGACAGGAGGCCGAACTGATGGTCTGAACACGCTCCGTGATTAGCGGATGACACCCCGACATGAGTGATCGGAGCGTGGATTTCTCGGGCGATGCGCTCTTCCCATGGTATCCCGGTCGCGCCGGCCGCGCCCAGGTGTAGCGGGAGGACCCGGCGGTGCGGGACGCTGGAGGCGAACCGCTGTCCGCTCACCGAGACGGTCCAGGGGGTCCGACGGGCATGCCAGACGCAGACGGCCAAGGCTCCGCCGACGGCCTTCCCGGCCTGCCACCGGAGTGGGGCCGCATCGTCGTGCCGGACGACCCGTCCGCGCTGGCGGAGGAGGCCGCACAGGTCCGCCGCGAGCTGCGACGCAGCGCCAACGGGGCCCGCTGGCGGCGCCGCCTCGGCCTGCTGCCCCGCCCCGGCGGCCAGCCGCCGCTCCGCCTCCCGCTGCTCGTCATGCTGGTGGCGCTGCTGATCACGCTCGCCGGCCTGTTCGCCGTCACCTGGCCCCGGCCACCCCGGGGCGGCGACCGTCCCACCGTCGTGCCGTACCCGACGGCGACCGACCTGAGCGGCCGGGCACTGCCGGCGCTGGACCTGGTCGACGCCGGGAACTCGGCCGTCTCGCTGCGGAGCCTGGTGCCCGCCGTGATCATCCTGGTGGACGCCTGTCCCTGCCCCGAGCGGGTGGCCGAGGTCGCCGCGCTCGTGCCGCCCGGCGTGGCCGTGGTCACCGTCGAGGGTGGCCGGACGGTCCGCTCCACCCCGGCGTCGCCCGCCGCGGCGATACGCCCGCTCGCCGACCCGGCCGGCGGCCTGCGCGCCTTCCTGCGCCTGCCGGCACGCCCCGGCACGGCCACCGCCGTGCTGGTCGATCGCGCCGGAGTGCTGGTCCAGGTGGTGCCGGAGCTGCGCTCCGCCGAGGGCTACCGCGCCGACCTGACCCGCCTCGGCTCCTGACGCCCTCGGCTCACCCATCGAATCAGCAGGTCAGCGCCGCGCGGCGGGAGAAGTCAGTCGGTGTGGTCGAGCAGGGCGGCGTAGAGCGTCAGGCCGGGGCCGAAAGCGAGCATCAGGATCCGCTCGGCCGGTCGTTGCGCCCGCAGCAGCCGGTCCAGGATCAGCAGGACGGTCGCCGAGGAGCAGTTGCCGTGGGCGTCCAGGGTGGCCCGGGCCGCGTCCAGCGCCTGCGGCGGCAGCGCCAGCTCGCGTTCCACCACGTCCAGGATGCGCGGGCCGCCCGGGTGCACCGCCCAGCCGCTCACCTCGGTCAGCGCGCCGCCGTGCCGGGCCAGCAGGTCGTCGACCAGCCCCCGGACGTGGCGGGAGAGCACCTGGGGGACCTTCGGGGACAGTCCCATCCGGAAGCCGGTGTCGGTGACGTCCCAGGTCATGTGGTCCGCCGTGGAGGTGTCGGTGACCGAGGTGACCTCGCGCAGCGCGTACCCCCGCCCGCCGGGGACGACCACGGCGGCGACGGCGGCGTCCGAGAAGAGGGCGTGGGAGACGATCTGCTGGGTGTCCAGCCGGGCCGTGGCGGGCTGGATGTGCAGGCTGGTCAGCTCCGCGCAGAGCAGCAGCGCGGGGCGCTGCCGGGCGGTGACGAAGTCGCCGGCCGCGCCGAGCCCCGGCAGGGCCGCGTAGCAGCCCATGTGGCCGACGACCATGCGCTGGGTGTGCGCGGCCATGCCCAGGTCCCGGGCGAGCAGGATGTCGAGCCCCGGGGTGGCGTACCCGGTGCACGAGCAGACGATGAACATGCCGACGTCCCCGGCGTCCAGGCCGGCGGCGGTGAGGGCCCGGCCGACCGCCTCCTTGCCCAGCGGCAGCGCCTCGACCTGGTAGCGCCGCATCCTGCGCTCGGTCGGCCAGTCCGAGACGTCCTCCAGCAGCGGATTGACCGCCGCATGCCGCCGGGTCACGCCCGAGCTGGCGAAGATCCGTTGCGCCAGCGCCCGGGTGGAGCCGGGGAAGTGGTCAGCGAAGAAGCCCGCCCAGAGTTCTTCCTGCGTCGCCCCCGGCGGCTGCGCCGTGCCCAGACCCGCGATCACCGGTACGGCCACGTTCCCACCTCTCGTTCGCGTACCCCACGTCGTCACCAACGAGAGGCGGAGCTGTCCCGGTCCGGTCTCACCTGTACCCCCGCGCGGCCCGGCTATCCGAGCCGGACACCGCGCCCCTGGTAGAGCACGGCCGTCGACCAGGTCGGCCTGATCCGCGGGGCCCGCCCGGCCGGCGGGCCGGCACCCCGGATCCGGCGGACCAGCCAGCGCAGCGTCCCGCGCAGCTCCGGCCGGACACCCCGCACCCGCAGGTCGACACCGTGCCGGGCGCACTCGGCGACCAGCGCCCGGTCGTCTACGAACAACCGTGGATCGTGGATGCCCCGGGGCACGGTCGGCAGCCGCTCGCCGACCTCCACCGCGACCAGCCGGCTGAGCACGGTGTCGTTGAGCGTGTCCAGCACGAGCAGGCCACCCGGCCGGAGCAGCCGGCAGGCCTCCGCCACGGCGCGCCGCCAGTCCGGCACGTGTTCCAGCAGCTCACCGGCGGCCACCACGTCTGCGCAGCCGTCCGCCAGCGGCACTGCCGTGGCGTCGCCGTTGACCGGGGTAACCCCGTGCGCGGCGGCCTGGTCCAGGGCGGACCGGGTGAGATCGACGCCGACGTGCCGATAGCCCTTGCCGGCCAGGTGCGGGGCGAGCAGGCCAGCGCCGCAACCCAGGTCGACCAGGAGCGCGTGGGGCCGGGTGGCCGGCGGCACCAGTGCCGCCCGGGCGCGCGCGAGCCAGTGCAGCATCGCGAACACCCCGTCCGGACGCCACCACTCGTCGGCCAGGTCGTCGTACTGCCGGGGATCGTTCGGCGGCAGGCGGGAGCGGTCGGACACCGGGGACGATCCGTCACGCATGCCACCGAGCGTGGCACGACTGGACGGTAACGACCAGACTTCCCTTATGTCGACGACGGTGTTAGAGCTGGTCAGGGCGAGTCATCCGGAGCCCGCCGCGGCGGTCACCGTGGTGGCGGGACTGCTCGCCCTGGGGGTGGGACACCGCCCGTCCGGAGTCGCCGCAGTGGCGCTCACGGTGCTCGCCAGCCAACTCGCCGTCGGCTGGTCCAACGACCACCTGGACGCCGACCGGGACGCGGCGGTGGGGCGTACCGACAAGCCGGTCGCCGCGGGCGCGGTCAGCCGGCGCGCCGTGGGTCTGGCGACGCGGGCCGCAGCGCTGGCCACGGTGCTCATCGCGGCAGCGACGACCAACCGGATCGCGGCGGCCTGGGCGACCGTCGCGCTGCTCTCCGCGCTGGCCTACAACCGGCCGCTGAAGTCGACGCCGTTCTCCGTGCTGCCCTACGCGGTCTCGTTCGGCGCGCTGCCCGCCTTCGTGGTGCTCGCGCTGCCCGGCGCCCCCGCCCCGCCGGCCTGGCTGGTGGCCGCCGCCGCCCTGCTGGGGGCCGGGGCGCACTTCGCCAACGTGCTGCCCGATTTGGCCGACGACGCCCGGACCGGGGTCCGGGGGCTGCCGCACCGCCTCGGCGCGACCGGCAGCCGGTTGGCCGCCGCCGGGCTGCTGCTCGCCGCGACCGTCACTCTGGTCGCCGGGCCGCCCGGGCCGCCGTCGTGGTTCGGGCTGTCGGCGGTCGCGACGGCCGCCGTGGTCCCGCCCCTGACCTGGTACGCCGCCCGCAACGCCCGCCGGCCGGGCGACCGGGGGGTGGCCGCGTTCCGGGCGGTGCTGCTGGTGGCCCTGATCGACGTGGTGTTGCTGGTGGCCGGCGGTCGGGTGGTCTGAGCGCCCCGCGAGGTGGTGGTGCCCGGGTCGGCGTGCGCGTCCCGATCAGCCCCAACTACCCTGAA
Organism: Micromonospora sp. KC207; assembly: GCF_004348615.1. Classification (NCBI taxonomy): domain Bacteria; kingdom Bacillati; phylum Actinomycetota; class Actinomycetes; order Micromonosporales; family Micromonosporaceae; genus Micromonospora; species Micromonospora sp. KC207. Next base: position 5,658 of record NZ_SMKJ01000088.1, on the reverse strand, counting down.
CCCGGTCTGCGCGGGTATGGCCACCGTGCCCGGTGACGGCCGGGTGGGGATCGTGACGAGGAGGACCGACGTGACGCGCTCGATCAGGGGTTCCCGGCGGGCGGCCCTGCTGCTGTCCGGCGTGGCGGCGGCGACCGGCCTGCTGGCGACCGGTTGCGGCGCCGGCCAGGTGGCCGAGACCGCCAACAAGGAGCCGTCGGTCCAGGGCGTCAACATCCAGACTCCGGACAACGCCTACAAGGTGCGCGGGCTGTACGTCGAGTACCCGGGTGCCGGGGGCTACGAGGCCGGCGCGAACGCCGCCGTCAGCGCGGTGCTCTACAACGACACGCAGAACCCGGTGACGGTGACCGTCACCACGGACAGCGCGCGGGAGATCGTGATCAGCGGCGGCGCGTCCGCCTCGGCCAGCCCGTCCCCCTCGGAGTCGCCATCGCCGTCGGGTTCCGCGTCGCCGTCCGGGTCGGCCAGCCCGTCGGCCTCGCCGAGCGCGTCGCCCCCGGCTGGGGAGCCGGCGCGGTTCGAGATCCCGGCCTTCGGCTACGTGCAGCTCAACGTGCAGGGCGGCCGGTCCCTTCAGCTCGTCGGTTTGAACCAGGCGCTGCTCGCCGGCCAGCAGGTCGATCTGAACTTCGACTTCGGCGGCCGCACCATCAGCACCCCGGCCCCGGTCGGCGTCCCGCTGACCCCGCTGCCGCGGCCCTCCCAGATCGTGCAGCGCGAGGGCGCGCACGGCGCGGAGGGCGGCACCGAGGGCTCGGGCCACGGCGGCTGACCCGCCCCCGAGAACGATCGACGGCACCGCCGGCGTGGCACCCACCACGCCGGCGGTGTTTCGTCGTATGGAGGGACTAGCGTGCCGGTGTGACGACGCCCCGATCGACACCCTCCCGGGCGGCCCCGCGCGGTCGGGCCGCCCGTGAGCCCCGCCCCGCCTACGAGTGCGACGCCTGCGGCCACCAGCCGCCCAAGTGGGTGGGGCGCTGCCCCGAGTGCGGCGAATGGGGCTCGGTGGTCGAGTGCACGGTGACCGGCCCGACCGTCTCCGGCCGGGTGGTCAGTTCCCGGATGCCGGCCGAGCCGGCGCGGCCGATCGCCACCATCAGCGCCGCACCGGCGAAGGCCCGTCCCACCGGCGTGAGTGAGCTGGACCGGGTGCTCGGCGGGGGCCTGGTGCCCGGCGCGGTCGTGCTGCTCGCCGGCGAGCCGGGGGTGGGCAAGTCCACGCTGCTGCTCGACGTCGCCCAGCAGTGGGCGGCCACCGCCGGCAGCCCTTCGCTGGTGGTCAGCGGGGAGGAGTCGGTCAGCCAGGTGCGGCTGCGCGCCGAGCGGATGAACGCCCTGCACGACCAGCTCTGGCTGGCCGCCGAGAGCGACCTCGGCGCGGTCCTCGGCCACCTCGACGCGGTGAAGCCGGGGCTGCTCGTGCTCGACTCGGTGCAGACCATCTCCACGCCCGGCACCGAGGGGGTGCCCGGCGGGGTGACCCAGGTGCGGGCGGTCACCGCCGCCCTGGTCGCCGTGGCCAAGGACCGGGGCGTCGCCACCGTCCTGGTCGGCCACGTCACCAAGGACGGCCAGGTGGCTGGCCCCCGGGTGTTGGAGCACCTGGTCGACGTGGTGCTGCACTTCGAGGGCGACAAGCACTCGTCGCTGCGGATGGTGCGCGGCGTGAAGAACCGGTTCGGCGCCGCCGACGAGGTCGGCTGCTTCGAGATGCACGAGGGCGGCATCAGCAGCCTCGCCGACCCGTCCGGGCTGTTCCTCACCCGCTATTCGGAGCCGGTGCCGGGCACCTGCGTCACGGTGGCGATGGAGGGGCGGCGGGCCCTGGTCACCGAGGTCCAGGCGCTGATCGGGGCGACCGTGGCGGGCTCGCCCCGGCGTACGGTGTCGGGGCTCGACGGGGCCCGGCTGGCGATGGTGCTGGCGGTGCTCCAGCGCCGCGCCGAGCGGCTGACCCTGCACGACCGGGAGGTCTTCGCGGCCACGGTCGGCGGCATCCGGGTGGTGGAGCCGGCCGCCGACCTGGCGGTCGCCCTCGCGGTCGCCTCCGGCGGTCTCAACCTCGCCATCAACCCGCACCTGGTGGCGATCGGCGAGGTCGGGCTGACCGGCGAGGTGCGCCGGGTCGGCGCGGTGCCCCGCCGGCTGGCCGAGGCGGCCCGGCTCGGTTTCCGGGTGGCCCTCGTGCCGCCCGGGTGCGGCCCGGAGAGCGCCGGGGCGGGCCCGGAGAACATGCGCGTGATGGAGGTCACCGACGTGCGCTCGGCGCTCCAGTGTGCCGCCCGCGCATCGGCGGAGTGACCGACGGTGGCCGCCGGGTCGGACCGCGCGTGCGATTCCGGACAAGCGGGGCGGGCCACGCGGCGTGGTCGACGGAAGGCATCGTGACACATCACGGTAACCACGACAGCACCCACCGCACGCCAGTCCGTAGACTGTGCGCGTGCCGATCGACCGCGATGCCAGCAGAACTGCCGGCGCGACACCCCACGCCCGCACTGGTGTCGTGGGCTCGTCCGCCCGTGCGATCAGCGTCAGCGTGACCGGGAGTGTGGGCGGCGCGAGCGGCGACCCGCTGCGGGCCAATCTCGCGCTCATGGCTCCCGGCACCGCGCTGCGTGACGGCCTGGAGCGGATTCTGCGCGGCCGCACGGGCGCGCTGATCGTCCTCGGTTACGACAAGGTCGTCGAGGGGCTGTGCACCGGCGGTTTTCCGCTCGACGTGGAGTTCTCCGCGACCCGGGTGCGGGAGTTGTGCAAGATGGACGGCGCGGTGGTGCTCTCCAGCGACGGCACCCGGATCGTCCGGGCGGCCGTGCACCTGATGCCGGACCCGTCGATTCCCACCGAGGAGTCCGGCACCCGGCACCGCACCGCCGAGCGGGTGGCCCGGCAGACCGGCTATCCGGTCATCTCCGTCAGCCAGTCGATGCGGATCATCAGCCTCTACGTGAACGGCCAGCGGCACGTGCTGGACGACTCGGCGGCCATCCTGTCCCGGGCCAACCAGGCCCTGGCCACCCTGGAGCGCTACAAGCTGCGCCTCGACGAGGTTTCCGGCACCCTCTCCGCCCTGGAGATCGAGGACCTGGTGACGGTCCGGGACGCGGTGGCGGTGGTGCAGCGGCTGGAGATGGTCCGCCGGATCGCCGACGAGATCGCCGGGTACGTGGTGGAGCTGGGCACCGACGGCCGCCTGCTGGCGCTCCAGCTCGACGAGCTGATGGCCGGTGTCGACGCCGACCGCACCCTGGTCATCCGGGACTACCTGCCCGCCGGCCGCAAGTCCCGCACCCTGGACGAGGCGCTGGTCGAGCTGGACCTGCTGGGTGCCACCGAGCTGATCGACCTGGTAGCGGTGGCCAAGGCGATCGGCTACCCGGCCGCCTCCGACGCGCTGGACGCGGCGGTCAGCCCGCGCGGCTTCCGGCTGTTGGCGAAGGTCCCCCGGCTGCCGGTGGCCATCGTCGACCGGCTGGTGCTGCACTTCGGCAGCCTCCAGCGGCTGCTCGGGGCCACCGTGGAGGACCTGCAGGCCGTCGAGGGCGTCGGCGACGCCCGCGCCCGGGGAGTCCGGGAGGGCCTGTCCCGGCTCGCCGAGGCCTCCATCCTGGAACGCTACGTCTGACACTCGCGGGTCTGCGGCGACACCCGACCCGGGTGCCGGAGCCGGCGGGGCGGTTCAGCCGGTGATGCTGAGCTTCACCGGCTCGCTGAGCTTGGTGTCGAGCCGCCCGAAGACCTGGTACGCCCCGGCCGGCGGGAACTGGCCGTTGGCAAGCCCGTCCTTGCAGCGGCTGGTGTCCCGCCCGTTCCAGTCCACCTGGTACGACCGCTCGAAGCCGGGCGTGAACGACTGCACGTCCGAGCCCTTGACGTTGCCGCAGGTGTCGGAGGACCAGACCTTCTCCGCGCCCGACTTCACGAACAGCTCCTGGAAGTCCGCACCCACGTCGCGGCTGCAGGTGCGGTCCGACCTGTTCTTGATCTTCAACTGGAGACGGACCACGGTGCCCTGCGGCGCCGACGTCGGCAGCACCACAGGCGTCACCGAGATCTCCGCGTCGGTGCACGTTCCGGCGTCCCCGCCAGGACCGGCCGGGGCATCGCCCCCGGGCGGGCCGCCCGACCCGCCCTCGTTCCCCGAGTCACCCTCGGAACCGTCCGGCCCGCCCGGCGGCAGGCCGGTCTGCGGGGACAGCAGCGAGCCGCTCGGTGCCGGCACCGCCGAGGGGTCGCCGGCACCGGGCGTTGCAGTCGGCGTCGGCGTCGGCGTCGACTTCGACTGCGGCGTGGTGCCGGTGTTGCCCGCGCCGTTGCAGGAGTAGAGCAGGACAATCAGGAAGAGAAGCCCCGCTCCCAGTACGACGGCGCGACGCCGCCAGTACACGGCGGGTGGCAGGGGGCCGACCGTCAGACGCATGATGCCCCCACCGTAGCGGCGCGACGCACCGTCGTCGGGCGCGACGCGCCGGAGGGCCCTCGGCTCACCGCGACGACCCTCCACTCGCGACAGCCGTGGCCCCGCCCACGGCGGTGTCCTGCCGGCGGACGGGCCCCGGGCGGATCACTGGTACACCTTGCGCTGGTAGATCGCATGCGCGCCGGCCACCCGGTCCAGGAAGAGCAGGCCGAGACAGTGGTCGATCTCGTGCTGCAACGCGCGCGCCTCGAACCCATCGGTGACCAGCCGTACGGGCGCGCCGCTGCCCGGGAGCACACCCTCCACGATCAGGCGGCTCGCCCGCTTGACGTCACCGGTGAGGTCGGGCACCGACATGCAGCCCTCGCGACCGCTCTTCCAGCGGCTCCCCTCCACGACCCGGGCGTTGCACAGCACGAACGTGCCGTGCACGGTGACCGCCTTCGGGTGGCCGGTGACGTCCACCGCGAACACCTGGGCGCTCACGCCGACCTGGGGCGCGGCGAGGCCCACGCAGCCCGGCGAGACCCGCATCGTGGCGATCAGGTCGGCGGCGAGGCGGGCCACCTCGTCCGACGTCGGGTCCACCTCCGGCCCCGGCCGACTGAGCACCGGGTCGGGCGCGGAGACCACCGGACGCACCTCGCCCGGCACCGGCAGCGACTCCGGCGTCCAGCCGGCGAGGCCGACGTACTCCGTTGTCACAGCAGGTCCGTGTCCGCCGGGCGGAGGCTGACCCCCACACCCAGCTCCGCAGCCGTACGCGCCAACCGGCCGGCCACCTCGCTGGAGCTGCCCGCCGGCAGATCGACCTCCGCGACCACCACGTAGAGGGATCCGGTCAGCCGGGTGCTCAGGTCGGTGACGTTGCCGCCCGCGTCAGCCAGCACCCGGGTCATCGCCGCGACGATGCCCATCCGGTCCGCGCCGTGCACCGCCAGCACGTACGGCTCGCCGATCGGCGCCGTCTCGCCGTCGGGGGTGACCGCCCGTACGGTGGCCAGGAGTTGGCCGTCGGCGGCGAGCGGGGCGAGCGCCGCCTCGACGTCAGCGGCGGCCGGGCCCACGCAGATCAGGGTCATCGCGAAGTGACCCCGCAGCCGGGTCATGGTGGAGTCGGTGAGGTTCGCGCCGAGCCGGGCGAGCACCTCGGCGACGTCGGCCACGATGCCGGGCCGGTCCCGGCCGATGACGGTGATCGCGAGCTCGTTCATCCGGGCATTCTGCCC
>NZ_SMKJ01000087.1:0-22161 GCF_004348615.1 Micromonospora sp. KC207 | reverse complement strand
CACTTGCCCGACTGCGTGTTGCGCAGGCTCCCGTCGGACTGCGCCGACCACCGCTGCGCGCCACCGCCGTTGCAGGTCCAGAGCTGCACCTTCGCCCCGTCAGCCGAGGAACCGCCGTTGACGTCCAGACACTTGCCCAACGACCGGATCGTGGCGTCCGTGCCCACCGTCCACTGCTGACCAGCGGCACCGTTGCAGGCGTTGATCTGGACCTGCGTCCCGTCGGCCGACGACCCGTTGCGCACGTCCAGACACTTGCCGGCCAACCCGACGATCCGCCCGGTGCGGGTCGGCGGCGGGTTGGTGCCGCCCAGCTCCTTGATGCGGATGTTGCGGTACGACACGTCGTCGCCGGGACCGTGGTTCTGGATGCCGACGTAGCCGGCGAGCGAGCGGGCCGGGTCGGTGTTGGTGAAGTCGTTGATCTTCACACCGTTGAGCAGGACCTGGAGCCGCTCCCCCTCGACCAGCAACTCGTAGGTGTTCCACTCCCCCGGCGGGTTGAGCGCGGCGTCGCGGGCGGCCAGGTCGGCGGACTTCACCGCGTAGATCGCGCCGGTGGTGCGGTCGGCGGCGTCGGTGGCGTCGATCTGCACCTCGTAACCGTTGGTCATCGCCGAGTTCGGGTCACTGGAGGCGGGGAAGCCGATGAACACCCCGGAGTTGTCGTCCCCGGCCACCCGCCAGTCCAGCTTGAGCGAGTAGTTGGTGAACTGCTTCGCGTTGTACCAGTACAGGCCGAGGCCGTCGTAGGAGCTGAGGGTGGCGTCGGTGTTGGTGAACCCGCCCGGCCCCGCCTGGGTCCAGCCGGTCGTGGAGCCGTTGTAGAGGGCGGTGTAGCCGGTCTCGGGCCGGCAGTCGGCCTTCGTCCGGCCGGCCGCGTACCGGATGCCGCCGAGCAGATGGGCGCGGAACGCCGGCTCCGAGTAGGACGACTGGGTGTGGCCGCCGCCGGTGTAGAAGGACCGGCCGCCGCTGTACGTCTTGCACCAGGCGTGCGGGTGGTCGCCGCCCATCGCCCCGCCGGAGTACGACGACTCGTCGAGGCTGGCCAGCACGTGCGCGGTGGAGCGGGCGTTGGTGCGGTAGTCGTACCACTCGTCGGTGCGCGTCCAGGTCGGGCCGAGGTGCGCGGTGGCGGCGTGCGCCCGGTCCTCCACCTTCACCCGAGCCTGCTGGATGGCCGGGTGGGAGGCGAACCAGGCGCCGACGAGGTTGCCGTAGAACGGCCAGTTGTACTCGGTGTCGGCGGCGGAGTGCACGCCGACGTAACCGCCGCCGGAGCCGATGTACGCCTCGAACGCCGCCTGCTGGGTGTTGTTGAGCACGTCGCCGGTGGTGTTGAGGAAGATCACCGCCCGGAAGCGGGCCAGGTTGGCGGTGGTGAACTGGGCGGCGTCCTCGGTGGCGGTGACGGTGAAGCTGTTGGCCGCGCCGAGCTCGCGGATGGCCTGGGTGCCCACGGCGATGGAGTCGTGCCGGAAGCCGGCGGTCTTGGAGAAGACCAGCACTTCGTACGGGGCGTCGGCGGCCGACGCCGGGGTGGCCGGGGTGGTGCAGGCGAGCACGGTCAGGGCGGCGGCGGCCGCGCCGAGGAGGGGGCGGAGGAGTCTTCGCATGTCGTTCTCCTGGGTGTGGTGGCGGTGCGGTCCCCGCCGGGGCGGGGGACCGCAGGTGTGCCTAGGGCAGGGTCCACTTCTGGTTGGCCCCGCCGTGGCAGGACCACTGGTGCACGGCCGTGCCATCGGCGGAACTGTTGCCGGAGACGTCCAGACACTTGCCCGACTGCGTGTTGCGCAGGCTCCCGTCGGACTGCGCCGACCACCGCTGCGCGCCACCGCCGTTGCAGGTCCAGAGCTGCACCTTCGCCCCGTCAGCCGAGGAACCGCCGTTGACGTCCAGACACTTGCCCAACGACCGGATCGTGGCGTCCGTGCCCACCGTCCACTGCTGACCAGCGGCACCGTTGCAGGCGAAGATCTGGACCTGCGTCCCGTCGGCCGACGACCCGTTGCGCACGTCCAGACACTTGCCGGCCAACCCGACGATCCGCCCGGTACCAGTCGGCGGAGGCGTGGTGCCGGTGTTCAGGGTGAACGCGTCCACGTCGAACAGCGTCCCGGAGCCGCCGGCGAAGGTGAGGTAGAGGGTGGTGGTGCCGGTCGGCGGGTTGGTGATCGACCCGTTGACGGTGGTGAAGCTCTCCCACGACCCGGTCACCGGGACGGCTACCGAGCCGAGCACCGTGCCGGTCGGCGAGCCGGTCCGGATCTGGAGCGTGCCGCCCGCGCCGGCGGAGGAGACCCGGGCGCTGAACGAGGTCACGTTCCCGATCCGGTACGGCTCGAAGGCGATCCATTCCCCGTTCTGGATGTCGCCCACGGTCCGGCCGCCCTCGGCGGTGGTCTTGTCGTAGGTGTTGATGCCGGACGAGCTCTTGAAGTGCTCGGCCTGCCGGTGGCGGGGCTGGAGGGTGTGTTGGGTGTGCGTGGTCAGGCCGCCGGCGTCGGTGTACTCGGCGTCGAAGATGGCGAAGATGTTCGCCGCGTCGTCGTGCTCGCCGTCGACCGGGATCGTGATGGCACCGGAGCAGCCGTTCTGCGAGGCGATCTGGTGACCGTGCTGGTCGTGGCCGAGCACGTAGTTCATCTTGACCTTGGCGCAGTCGATCGTGCCGTCCTCGGGGTCGGTGACGGTGATGCTGAACGGCACCGTGTCACCGAAGGAGAACAGCGAGCCGTTGCTCGGCGCGGTCACGGTGACCGTCGGAGCGGTGTTGCCGACGCTGACCGTCACGCTGGTCGAGCCGGTCGCGCCCTGCGGGTCCCGCACGGTGAGCGTCGCGGTGTACGCCCCGTTCGCGGTGTACGTCTTCGTCGGGTTGGCCGCCGTGGAGGTGGTGCCGTCGCCGAACGCCCACGAGTAGGTCAGCGTCCCGCCCTCGGGGTCGGAAGACCCGGCGGAGGAGAAGTTCACGGTCAACGGCGCCGGCCCGGAGGTCCGGTCGGCGCTGGCCCGGGCGACCGGTGCCCGGTTGCCGCCGCCGACGTGGTCGAAGCGGTACAGGGCGGAGTTGGCGTCGCCGTTGTAGTAGCCGGTGCCGTAGTCGAGCAGGTAGTACGCCCCGTCGGGGCCGAACGCGGAGTCCATCACCTGCTTGCCCACCCACGGGAAGCTGTCGATGGTGCCGGGCGACCCGTCGGGGTTGAGGTGGATCGGCTTGATCCAGCCCCGGCCGAACTCGGTGGCGAAGAACTGCCCGTCGAAGGACTGCGGGAACTTCGTCGCCGAGGGGTTGTCGGGGTCGTACCGGTAGACCGGGCCGGCCGCCGGCGACTCGGAGCCGGTGCCGAACGCGGGCGGGCTGCCGGAGTCGCCGCCGTACTTGATCCAGGAGGACTTGGCCGGCGGGAGGGTGCTCAGGCCGGTGTTGCGGAACGAGTTGTTGGTCGGCCCGCCGGTGCAGTTGAACTTCGGCCCGGTGGAGTTGGTGGCGAAGTTCCACTCGTTGTACGTCTCGGTCGTGGTGTTGGTGCCGGTGCAGTACGGCCAGCCGTAGTTGCCGGGGCCGGTGACCCGGTTGAACTCGACCTGGCCGGAGGGACCCCGGTTGGGGTTGGTGCTGCCGGCGTCCGGCCCGTAGTCGCCGACGTAGACGATGCCGGTGGCCTTGTCGACGCTTATCCGGAACGGGTTGCGGAAGCCCATCGCGTAGATCTCCGGGCGGGTCCGCGCGGTGCCGGGCGGGAAGAGGTTGCCGGCCGGGATCGAGTAGGTGCCGTCGGCGTTCACCTTGATCCGCAGGAGCTTGCCCCGCAGGTCGTTGGTGTTGCCGGCGCTGCGCTGCGCGTCGTACGCCGGGTTGCGGTTGGTGCGCTCGTCCAGCGGCGAGTAGCCGGCGGAGTCGAACGGGTTGGAGTCATCGCCGGTGGACAGATAGAGGTTGCCGGCGGCGTCGAAGTCGATGTCGCTGCCGACATGGCAGCAGATGCCCCGGTCGGCCGGGACGTCCAGCACGTCGACCTTGCTGGACTGGTTGAGGGTGAAGTCGGCGTTCAGGGTGAAGCGGGACAGCCGGTTGACGCCCTGCCAGGCGGAGAAGTTGGTGCCGGTGGCGGGCGCGTCGCCGCCGGGGGTGGACAGCGGCGGCGCGTAGTAGAGGAAGATGTGGCGGTTGGTGGCGAAGTTCGGGTCGACCCCGAGGCTCTGCAACCCCTCCTCGTCGTGGAGGTAGACGGGGATCGTGCCGATCACCCTGGTATTGCCAGCGGCATCGGTGCGGCGCAGCGTGCCGTTGCGGGCGGTGTGCAGCACCGACCGGTCCGGCAGCACGGCCAGCGACATCGGCTCGCCCATCTCGGAGACGCCGCGGGCCAGTTCGACCTGCTGGAAGTCGCTGGCGACGATGGTGTGCGCCGCGGCCGGCGTCGCCGAAACGGCGACTGCGGTGGCGGCGGCGACCACCGTGAGCAGGGCGGTGCCCGCCGCTCCCCAGCTCCGCACTGGAACGTGGTGACCGGTGGCGCGGCGGTGGTTTCGAGCTCTTCCGTACATGCAGAGGTGCCCTCTCTGGCCGGTGGTGGGGGCGCGTGCTCGCGCCGGATGCCGCCGCAAACGTCCCTTCGGCGCACCGGGGGTCGTGCCTCGGCGGGCTGCGATCGTCGACTGGGACGGGACCGTCGGCACAGGGGACGGGAGGGTGGCCGTCAGTCGTCGACGAGGGCACCGTGCCCACTGGAAACACCTCGTCGAACCGATTCGTAGCAGATTCACATTAGTCGATACTCATCGATGTGTCGAGGATGTTTCGACAATTGGCCAGCAGGGTCCGGCAGGTGGCCGACGTCTGGCCGGCGTCAGACCGTCCGGGTGACCGTCCGGGCAGCCAGCCCTGCGAGCGCCTCCCGGGCGGCGGGGACGAGCGGTGCGTCGGCCAGAGCACGCAGGCCCGCCTCGGCGCGGACCCGGATCATCCGCTCGATCTCCTCCCGGGCACCCGTGGCCTCGATGATGGCCCGCAGCTCGGCGGCACCGTCGTCGTTCAGTTCGGGGTTGCCGAACAGCTCCCGCAGCCGGGCGATCTGCGCCCGGTCCGCCGCCTGCCGGGCCAGCGCCATCATCACCGTCGGCTTGCCCTCGCGTAGGTCGTCCAGGATGGACTTGCCGGTGATCTGCGGATCGCCGAAGACGCCCAGCACGTCGTCGCGGAGCTGGAAGGCGTCCCCGAGCGGGTCGCCGAACTCGGCCAGCGCCGCCGCCAGCTCCGGCGGGCCACCGGCCAGGGCCGCGCCGATCTGCAACGGCCGGGTCACCGTGTACCGGGCGGCCTTGAGCCGGATCACGGTCAACGCGCTGGCCACCGAGCCGTCACCCACCCCGGAAACCAGGTCCAGGTACTCCCCCGCGATCACCTCGGTGCGCATCAGCGCGAACACCGCGTACCCGCGCAGCAGCTCGTCGCGGCGCAGCCCGCACTCGTGGAACATCTGGTCCGCCCAGGCGGCGCAGAGATCGCCGCAGAGCAGGGCGGTGTTGCGCCCGTACGCCTCCGGGTCGCCCCGCCACGCAGAGCGGGCGTGCAGGTCGGCGAAGAGACGGTGCACCGAGGGCGCACCCCGGCGCCGGTCGCTGCGATCCAGGATGTCGTCGTGGATCAGCGCGAAGGCGTGGAACAGCTCCAGCGCCGCCGAGGCGACCAGGATCGGGGTGCCGTCTTCGCCGTCGTCCTCCCCGCCGGCGCCCCGCCAGCCCCAGTAGCAGAACTGCGGGCGAAGCCGCTTGCCGCCGGCCAGGACGAACCGGTGCAGGGCGGTGAAGACGCCCCGGGGCGCGCCGTCCGGCCAGTCCGGGGCCTGCCGGTCGAGGAAGGCGGCCAACTCGGCGTCGACCCGGGTCCGCAGCCCGCACGCGTCGGTGGACGCGACCGTCACCGTCATGGGTTCCTCCCCGTTCACCGGTGGTGCGTCAGGCCGGCCAACTCCAGCAGCAGCGCCTTCACCTCGGTGGCGGCCACCGCGTCGCGGGCCGGGCCGGGATCGGAGCAGAGCAGCACTGGGCCGTCCGCCGAGTCTGCCGGCAGCCGGCCGTGCGACCCGCGCACCGCCCGCGCACCGGCGTCCAGCCCCACCACGCTCATCAGGTACCGCATACCCAGCTTCTTGCGGGCCAGGGCGGTGGCGGCCCGCCGCTTCGCCGCGCCTGGGGCGGCCGGGTCGAAGAACAGCTCCGCGGGGTCGTACCCGGGCTTGCGGTGGATCTCCACGAGCCGGGCGAAGTCGGGGGCGCGGGCGTCGTCGAGCCAGTAGTAGTACGTGAACCAGGCGTCCGGCTCGGCCACCAGCACCAGCTCGCCGCTGCGGGGATGGGCCAGCCCGTACGCGGCCTGGCCGTCGGCGTCCAGCACCTCGGCCACCCCGGGCAGCCCGGCGCAGAGCTTCGCCACCGCCGGCACGTCGGCCGGGTCGCGGACGTAGACGTGGGCGATCTGGTGGTCGGCCACGGCGAACGCCCGGGACGTCCACGGGTCCAGGTACTCCATGCCGGCCTGGGTGTGCACCCGCAGCAGCCCCTCGGCGCGCAGCAGCCGGTTGACGTCCACCGGGCAGGCGACGTCGGTGATGCCGTACTCGGACAGGGCCACCACCGTGGCGTCGCGGGCCTGGGCGGCGTCGATCAGCGGCCCGAGGACCTTGTCCAGCTCCGTCGCCGCGGCGACGGCCTGCGGCGAGGACGGCCCGAACCGTTGCAGGTCGTAGTCCAGGTGCGGGACGTAGACCAGGGTCAGGTCGGGCGCGTAATCGGCGAGGATCTCCTCGGCCGCCCGGCAGATCCACGCCGACGACGGCAGCCCCGCCCCCGGCCCCCAGTAGGTGAAAAGCGGGAACGTGCCCAGCCTCGCGGTCAGCGCGTCGTGCAGCTCGGGCGGGTCGGTGTAGCAGTCCGGCTCCTTGCGGCCGTCGGCGTAGTAGACCGGGCGGGGGGTGACCGTCCAGTCCACGTCCGCGCCCATGGCGTACCACCAGCAGACGTTGGCCACCGTGTAGCCCGGCTCGGCCCGGCGGGCGGCCTGCCACAGCTTCTCCCCGCCGACCAGCGCGTTGTGCTGCCGCCAGAGCAGCACCTCGCCGAGGTCCCGGAAGTACCAGCCGTTGCCGACGATGCCGTGCCCGGCCGGTGGCTCGCCGGTGAGGAACGTGGACTGCACCGAGCAGGTGACCGCCGGCAGCACCGTGCCCAGCGACGCGGTGAACCCTCCGTCGGCCACCGACCGCAGCCGGGGCATGTGGGCCAGCAGGCGTGGCGTCAGGCCCACCACGTCCAGCACCACCAGTCTCCTGCTCATCGCAGCACCCCCGTCCCCTGTGGTGTGAGACCCACGGCGACCAGTTCGTCGCGGGCAAAGGCCAGCTCGGCGGCGATCCCGGCCGCCAGCTCCGCGGCGTCGCGGGGCCGCCGCGCAACCGGCAGCACCCCCCAGGTGTACGTCTCGACGTCGAGGTGGTCGCAACCGGCGACCGGGCCGGCGAACAGCGCGCCCAGCGCGGCACGCAGCACCGGCACGGTCGCGGCCAGCGGCGGCTCGGGCGGGGCGTGCAGCGGCACGTGGTAGTGCACCCGCCAGGGGCCGGGCAGCCGGGCGTCCAGGGCCGCGTCGAGGTCGTCGGCGGCGTGCGCCGGGTCGGCCGGGTCGGCGGCGTGCGCGCAGCCGGCGGCTCGGGTCTGGTGCAGGAAGCGGGGCTCGACCCAGCGGCGCAGCGCCTCCGCCGCCCCGGCCGGGGCCTCGATCGCCGCGGACACCTGCACCTTCACCACCGGCAGCCCGGCGGCGGCGAGCCGGCCCAGGGCGGCGGCCGGCTCCTCCCAGGCGCAGGCCAGGTGGGCCAGGTCCAGGCAGATGCCCAGCCGTTGCGGGTCGGTGCCGGCGAGCAGGGCGGCGGCCTGGCCGGTGGACTCGACCACGCAGCCCGGCTCCGGTTCGAACCCGACCCGCACGACCCGGCCGGTGTCCCGCTCGATCCCGGCAAGCCCGGCGGCCAGCGCGTCGAGCCGCCGCCGTGCGGCGTCGGCCTGGCCCGCGTCCCACGGGGTGCGCCAGGCCAGCGGCAGGGTGGACACCGAGCCCCGGGCGGCGTCGGCGGGCAGCAGGTCGGCCAGCACCCTGGCCAGGTCCAGGGTGTACGCGAGCCGCTCGGGCGTGGTCCAGTCCGGGTGGTACACGGCGTGCTTGACCACCGGGGCCTGGAACGCCGCGTACGGGAAGCCGTTGAGCGTCACCACCTCCAGCCCGCGCGCGGTCAGCTCGGCGCGCAGCCGGCGGCGCAGGCCCTCGTCGGCGGCGAGCGCGGCGGCCACCGGGGCGGCCAGCCACAGCCCGAGCCCGAGCGGGTCGGCGTCGAGGGCGCGGCGCACCGGGACGGCGTAGGTGTCCAGTTGGGCGAGGATGCCGGCGAGGTCCTCGGCGGGGTGCACGTTGGTGCAGTAGCCGAGGTGGACGGTCTCGCCGCCGCCGTGGCGCAGCCGCATCAGCTACCGCCGCGCAGGATCGAGTTGCCGGCGAACGTGCCGGCCGCCGGCGGCCCGGCGGCCCCGGCCGGGGCGTCGGCGTCGTCGAGGCCGGTCAGGTCGAGCCGGCCGGACTGGCCGTAGAACTCGGCCGGGTTGCGCCACAGCACCCGGTCGACGTCGTCGTCGGTGAACCCGGCCAGCAGCATCGCCTCGCCGGTGGCCCGGGTGAGCAGCGGATCGGAACGGCCCCAGTCGGCGGCCGAGTTCACCAGCATCCGCTCGGTGCCGTACAGCCGCAGCAGCTCCACCATCCGGGGCGGGGACATCTTGGTGTCCGGGTAGATGGAGAAGCCCAGCCAACAGCCGGTGTCCCGGACCAGCCCGGCGGTCACCTCGTTGAGGTGGTCCAGCACGACCCGGCCCGGGTCGATGTTGGACTCGGCGACCACGGCGAGGCTCCGCCGCACGCCCCGGGCCTTGTCCCGGTGCGGGGTGTGCACCATGGCCGGCAGGTCGTGGGCGACGGCCAGGGCGAGCTGGGCGGCGAACGCCTCGTCCTCTTCCGGAGTCATCGAGTCGTACCCGATCTCGCCGACCGCCACCACGCCGTCCTTCTCCAGGTAGCGGGGCAGCAGGTCGAGCACGGGCCGGCAGCGCGGGTCGTTGGCCTCCTTCGGGTTCAGCGCGATGGTGGCGTGGTGCCGGACGCCGAACTGCCCGGCCCGGAACGGCTCCCACCCGATGATCGAGTCGAAGTAGTCGGCGAAGCTGTCCGGGCTGGTGCGCGGCTGGCCCAGCCAGAACGCCGGCTCGACCACCGCCCGGATCCCGGCGGCGGCCATCCGCTCGTAGTCGTCGGTGGTGCGCGAGGTCATGTGGATGTGCGGGTCGAAGATACGCATGGTCACGCCTTCCGGGCGTCGGACGGTACGGCGGCCGGGCTCACGGCGGGGGACGCGGTGGTGGCGGTGAGCCGGTCGAGCAGGGCGGCGGCGTCGGCCGGGACGTCGCGGCCGGCGGCCCGCCGCTCGGCGGCGAGCGCAGCCAGCATGGCGGCCAGTTCGACGTCGGCGCGGGCGTCGAGGTCGTGCACCACGGCCAGTGGCACGCCGACGAAGACGCACTTGAGCACGGCCTGCCGCCAGGCGGCCGGGTCCAGGTGCCGGGCGTACGGGCCGAGGGCGGCGGCGAGCAGCCGGGTGTCGTTGGTACGGATCGCGTCGTGCAGCAGCGGCACCCCGGCCGCGCCGACCGGCAGCAGCGGCAGGGCCCGCAGCACGGCCCGCTTCTCGGCGGCGTCGCCGTGCCGGTACACGTCGGCGGCGTGGCCCGCGTGGTCGGCGGGCAGCGCGGCCAGCAGCAGCGCTCGGGCGGCCTCGTCGGCCGTCCAGCCGGGGGCGTCGGGCAGCGGGTCCCGGCCGCAGCGCCGGGCAGCGGCGGCGAACCAGCGCGGGATCGTGGCCGGCTCGCCCGCGACGCGCTCGATCGCCGCGTCCAGCCACTCCGGGTCGGGCACGCCCCGCAGCGCGGCACGTAGTCGTTCGGGGGTCATCCCGCTCTCCCTTCCGAGCTGGTAGGACGGTGCTCAGCCACCGCCGGGGTGGTCGGACGGTTCGCCGGACTCGGCGGCGGCACGGCCGGCGGCGGCGCGGAGGAAGTCGAGGGACCGGGTGGCCACCTGCGGCGCGGCGTGCGAGTGCCGGGGCAGTTCCACGGCGACCAGCCCGGCGTAGCCGACCTCGGCGAGCGCCGCGAGCACCGGCGGGAAGTCGATCTCGCCGGTGCCGAACTCCAGGTGCTCGTGCACGCCCCGGCGCATGTCGTCGATCTGCACGTTGACCAGGTGCGCGCCGACCGACCGGACGCAGTCGGGCACGTCGTCCGGCTCCAGGCACCGGCAGTGTCCGATGTCGAGGGTGAGCCCGAACGCCGCCGGGCGGCCCAGGGCGGCGTGCAGCCGCCGCCAGCCGGCGATGTCCTCGACCAGCATCCCGGGCTCCGGCTCGAAACCGAGCTGTACCCCGGCGGCGTCGGCCGCCGCGCAGACGGTGGCGCAGCCGGCCACGAGGCGGTCCCAGGCGACGGCCGGCGGTACGTCGGCGGGACGCACCCCGGCCCAGTAGGAGACCGCCTCGGCGCCCAGGTCCGCGCCGACCGCGACGGCCCGGCGGAGGAACTCGACGCGGCGGGACGGGTCGTCGTGCAGCAGGGTCGGCGCGTGCTTGTGCCACGGGTCGAGCAGGAACCGGGCCCCGGTCTCGACCACCACGGCGAGCCCCAGCGCGTCGAGGCGGCGGGCCACGGCGGCCGTGCGGCGGGCCAGGTCGGGGGCGAACGGGTCGAGGTGGTCGTGGTCGAGGGTGAGCGCCACCCCCTGGTAGCCGAGGTCGGCGACGACGCCGAGCGCGTCGTCGAGCCGGTGGTTGGCGAAGCCGTTCGTCCCGTAGCCGAACCGCAGCCCGGTGGGGCCGGCCGGCACGGCGGCGGCGCGGCGCTCGGGTCGCCCCGGCTCGACGGCGGTCATGTCGGGGACACCTTCCGGGCCAGCCGCCGGCCCAGCGGCGCGGCAGCGGCGACCGCCAGGCCGAGCAGTCCCGCGCCGGCCCGGGCGGTCAGCGCGCCCTGCAACGCGGGCAGCCCGGTGATGCCCGCGCCGACGGCGGCCCGGACCCGGCCCGCCGACGGGTCGGCGAACACCCGGGCCTGCGCCCCGCCGTAGCGGGCGAGGTAGCCGGCGGCGAGGACGACGGGGGCGGCGGCGGGCCGGGGGCCGACCGCGGCGGCGGCGACGAGGGCCGTGCCGGCGAGGGTCGCGCCGGGCAGGCCCCGGTCGGTTCCACCCACCTCGCGGCGCGACAGCGCGGTGACCGTCCAGGTGTGCGCGGCGACGGTGGCCGCCGCCGGCACGGCCCGGGACAGCCGGCCGCCGGTCGCGCCGAGCAGCACGTCCAGCCCCCGGCAGGCCGCCATCACGGCCGGGCCGGCGGCGGTGTTCTTGGCGGCCAGGTCGTACGCCCAGACGACGGCGGCGAGGGGCACGGCGACGGCGGCGGCGCGACGGCCGCCCGCCGCCGTGGCCAGGGCCACCCCGGCTGCCGTGAGGCCGACGGCGAGGCCGAGCGCGGCGGGCGGGCTGACCCGGCCGCTGGGGATGGGCCGCTCCGGGCGCTCGACCGCGTCGAGCCGCCGGTCGGCCCAGTCGTTGGCGGCCATCCCGGCCCAGTAGAGCAACACCGACGCGGCGGCCAGGCCGGGCGTACGCCGCCCGAGCGCACCGGCCGCCGCCGCGCCGGCCACCACGTCGCCCGGCACGGAGAGCCCGGCCGGGGCGCGTACCAGCTCGGCCAGGTCGGCGAGGCCGCTCATCCGGCACCGCCGGCCGGCGACGGGCCTGCCTCGGCGTGCAGGGCCGCGGCGAACGCCGTCAGCCGGGCCCACTGCTCGCCCAGCGCGTGGCTGGGGGCGCGGCCGGCTGCGACACCCGCGTCGGGCGCGGGGCGGGCGGCACTCGCATCGCCGGGGTCGAGCGGGTCCTTGAAGAAGAACGCGAGGTCGACCAGGGGCCCGTGCCGGCCGGCGGCGTGCGCGGCGGCGGTGATCCGGGCCAGGTCGAGCACGAGCGGGGCGGCCAGCGCCGAGTCGCAGCCGTGCCAGGTGAACTCCATCCGCATGGCGGTGCCGAGGAAGCCGGCGAAGGTGACCAGGTCCCAGGCGGTCTTGAAGTCGCCCAGTTCCTCGACGTAGTCGATGCGGGTGTCGCCCTGCGGGACGTACCCGAGGATCTCGCCGAGGACCCGCTGCTTGCTGGCGACCTTGGCGGCGTTGGCGTCCGGCTCGGCCAGGGTGGCGCCGTCGCCGCCGCCGAGCAGGTTGGTGCCGGACCAGGAGCGCACCGCGAGGTGCCGCATCGCGAACATCGGGGCGAGCACGGACTTGAGCAGCGTCTCCCCGGTCTTGCCGTCGTGCCCGGCGTACGGCAGGGCGTGCCGGGCGGCCAGCGCCGCGAGAGCGGGCAGCCGGGCCCCGGTCGACGGGGTGAAGTCCACGTACGGGCAGCCGGCGGTGAACGCCGCGTACGCGTACAGCGAGCTGGGTGGCAGCGCCTCCTCGCCGGCGACGAGCGCGGCGGCCAACGCGTCGGGGTCGGCGTGGCCGGGGTGCGGGCGGGCGGCCGGTTCGGTGGCGGAGACGTTGACCACCACCACCCGGTCCAGCCGGTGCCGCTCGGCGAACGCGGCGAGGTCGGCGACGACGGCGGCGGCCCGGTCGGCCTGGGTTCCGCCGGCCGGGGCGGGGCGCACGTCGTCGTCCACGGCGGCCAGCTCCTCGCCGAGCGCGGCGACCAGCCGGGCGGGTACCACCCCGGCGTCGGCCAGGGCCTCGGCGCGTTTGGCCAGTGGGGTGGTGGCCACGTCGTGGCCGCCGAACACCAGGTCGGCGAAGGAGGGCCACGCCGGGCCACGCAGCTCGGGTAGCTCGATGACGCAGCCGGTCGGGCCCGTGAGCCCGGCCCGCAGGGCGAGCGCCCCGACGACGCTGGTGGTCGCGACCGAGCCGCGCGCCCCCACCAGCCAGACACCTGTACGCATGGTGCTCCTTCCGCCAGGGTCTAATTATAGATGAACATCGATGCGAAGGGCCCCGCCCGGCCGCCCGTTCCGGGTTCCCGCGCCCGGCGCCGAAGGCGGCGACGACGGTGCCGGGCGGGTTCGCCGGATCGGGTGGGGCGGACGGGGCTGGCAGGCAGGGCCGGTCGGCGTCCCGTCCCTGCCTCCCCCGCATCCGTGGTGCGTGGTGCCCGGCCCTCCGGCGCGACCGGGGAATCCCGGTCCGGCCGCACCGGAGGCGCCGTCGTGCGCGCCGGGCGAATGCCCGCCGCCGCACGCCCTCCGGAGCCGACCTCGTCCCCGCCGCGGGGCGCAACCGCGGCGGGTCCCTCGCCGGCCGGTCCGGAAAGCATCTGGCGGGCGGTGCCGGCGCGCTGGCCGGCACCGCCGTTCGGTCAGGCGGGAACCGCCTCCAGCGTCGGCTCCACGGCGGTCCACGAGGAGCCCAGCTCTGCCGAGCGGGTCACCGCGTCCAGCACGAGCTGGACCTGCAACCCGTCGGTGAAGGAGGGGGCCGGATCGGTGCCGGTGGCGATCGCCTCGACGAAGTCGCGCGCCTGGTGGGTGAAGCTGTGCTCGTAGCCGATGATGTGGCCCGGCGGCCACCACGCCGACATGTACGGGTGCTCGGCCTCGGTCACCAGGATGCGGGTGAAGCCCTGCTCGGCGGCGGGTCGCGTGGCGTCGTAGAACTCCAGCTCGTTCATCCGCTCCAAGTCGAAGGCCAGGGTGCCCAGCGAGCCGTTGATCTCCACCCGCAGCGCGTTCTTGCGTCCGGTGGCGAACCGGCTCGCCTCGTACGTGGCCAGCGCCCCGCCGTCGAGCCGGGCCACGAAGACCGCCGCGTCGTCCACGGTGACCGGCCCTGTCGCCGGGCCCTGCCCGTCGGTTGGGCCGTTGTCGGCTGCCTGCGCGGCCAGGCCGCTGTACTCCGCCGGCAGCGGACGCTGCTTGACGAACGTCTCGGTGATCGCGCTGACGCCGGCGACCCGCTGACCCGTGACGTACTGGGTCATGTCGATGATGTGCGCACCGATGTCACCCAACGCGCCGGAGCCCGCCCTGTCCTTCTGCAACCGCCAGACCAGCGGGAACTGTGGGTCGACGATCCAGTCCTGGAGATACGCCGCCCGGACGTGGCGGATGCTGCCGAGCCTTCCCTCGGCGACCATCTGACGCATCAGGGTGACCGCCGGGACCCGGCGGTAGGTGAAGCCGCACATGGAGCGTGTCCCCGCCGCCTGCGCGGCGGCCGCCGCGACGGCCATCTCGCGGGCCTCGGCGACCGTGTTGGCCAGCGGCTTCTCGCAGAGCACGTGCTTGCCGGCGGCCAGCGCCGCGAGCGCGATCTCGGCGTGGCTGTCCCCCGGTGTGCAGATGTCGACCACGTCGATCTCGTCGGACTCGACGAGGCGACGCCAATCCGTGGTGTACGCGTCCCAGCCGAGCCGGTCGGCGGCCTCGGCCACCTTTGCGGTGTCCCGGCCGCAGACCAGCGCCATCCGGACCCGCGACGGCAGGTCGTACACCCGGTTCACGGTGCGCCACGCCTGTGAGTGCGCGGCGCCCATGAACGCGTAGCCGACCATCCCGACCCGCAGTTGACTGTGGTGAGTGGACAAGGTGGGTCTCCCCCCGTGTGTCAGAACCCGAGCTTGAGGTAGTCGCTCGCGTTCTCCTTGGTGATCGTCTCGGAAGCCAGCACGATCTCCTTGGGCACCTGGAGTTCCACCAGGTCGGACATGCCCTTGCCCTGGCCGATGAGCCGGGCGAGCGAGATCGCGGAGGACGCCATCGACGGGCTGTAGGTGACGGTGGCCTTCAGGACCGTGTTGTCGGCCTGGATGTCCTCCATCGCCTTCTTCGAGCCGGCGCCGCCGACCATGAAGAACTCCTTGCGGTTGGCCTGGTTGACGGCGGCGAGCACCCCGATGCCCTGGTCGTCGTCGTGGTTCCAGACGGCGTCGATCTTCGGCAGGGCCTGGAGCAGCCCGGTAGCCTCCTGCTGGCCGGAGTCCGCCGTAAACCGGGCCGCCCGGCGATTGGCCACCTTCAGGCCGTACGAGGCGAGGGTGTCGGCGAAGCCCTTCGAGCGCTCCTGGGTCAGCTCCAACTCGTCCATACCCGCGATCTCGCCGATGACCGGGGTGCTGACCCCCTTGGCCTTGAGCTGCTCGGCGATGAAGGTGGCCGCGGCCACCCCCATGCCGTAGTTGTCGCCCTTGATCTGGAGCCGGTAGGCCCGGGCGTCCGGGAAGGCCCGGTCCAGGTTGACCACGGGGATGCCGGCCTTCATCGCCTCCAGGCCGAAGGCGTTGAGCTCCTTGCCGTCGTGCGGCAGCAGGACGATGACGTCCGGCTTCTGCGAGATCAGGGTGGACAGCGCCGCCCGCTGGGCCGCCGCGTCCGCGCCGGCCTCGACCGACGTGAACTTCACGTCGGAGTACGCGCCGGCCTGCGCCTTGGCGTTGTTGGTGATGGCGGCGATCCAGCCATGGTCGGCGGCCGGGGCGGAGAAGCCGATCGTCACCTGCTTTCCAGGGGTGCTGTTGCCGCCGGAGGCGGCCTCGGCCGCCTTGGTCTGCGCCGCGGTGGGCGCCGCCTCGTTGCTGGTGCACGCGGTGAGCAGCGCGCCGGCGCCGAGCGCGGCCCCGCCGAACAGCAGCCGCCGACGGGACAGGTCCCGACTGTGCTGGGTCATGACGACCTCCTGGAAGAGGGTGGTGGGCGGAAGAAGGGTGTGGTGCGCCGAGCCACCATCGGAGCGACGGTCGCCGGATGTGCTGAGCGGTGTGGTGCCTCGGGTGGATCAGGTGGTGGTAGGACGGTTGCGGCCGAGGAACTGGGTGAAGCTGCGGAACTGGAACTGCTGGATCAGGACGGCGGCCACGATGATCCCGCCCTTGACCATGTTCTGGGCCTCGGTGGAGAGGCCGTTGATGGCGAAGAGGTTGGTGATGGTGGAGAAGATGATCACGCCGAGCAGGGAACCGATGATCGTCCCCCGCCCGCCGCTGAGCAGCGTGCCGCCGATGATCGCGGCGGCGATCGCGTCCAGCTCGTAGAGGTTCGCCATCGCCGCCTGGGCGGAGTTGGCCTGCGCGGTCAGCATGATCGCGGCGATGCCGCAGCAGAGGCCGGACAACGCGTAGAGCAGCACGGTGTGCCGCCGGACGTTGATGCCGGCGAGCCGGGCCGCCTCCGGGTTGCCGCCGACGGCGACGGTGCGCCGGCCGAACGTCGTCCGGTTCAGCAGTACCCAGCCGGCGACCACCACGGCGGCGAGGATGTAGACCAGCAGGGGGATGCCGAGCAGGCTGGTGCTGGCGATCCCGTTGATCGTGCCGTTGCTCGACACCTGGGTCTGCTTGTCGGAGATCTCCGCCGCCAGGCCCCGGGCGGCCACCATCATGGCCAGGGTGGCGATGAACGGCACCAGCTTCCCGTACGAGACGAGCAGTCCGTTGACCAGGCCGACCCCCACCCCGACGGTGAGCGCCGTGAAGATCATGCCGCCCGTGCCGTAGCTCTGGGTCGCCAACGTGGTGGCCCAGACCCCGGCCAGCGCCACGATCGCGCCGACCGACAGGTCGATCCCTCCACCGATGATCACGAACGTCATGCCGACGGTGACCACGCCGACGACCGACGCGAGCTTGAGGATGGTGAGCATGTTGTCCCACACCCAGCTCGAATTGCCGTACAGGTCGGGGCGGGTGGCCATGCCGATCACGACCAGCACCACGAGAACGCCGATCAGGCCGAGGTTGCGCCGGGCGCCCTCGCCGCCGTCGCCGCGCCACCAGGAGAGCCGGCCGGCTGCCCCTGCCCCGTGGCCCGGGGTCTTGCCGACCGCCGCCGTCGCGGCGGGTTCCACGGGTGGGGACTGGGCCGGCAGCTCCGCCGGCCGGTCGGGTGTGGCGGTGGGGGTGGTATCGGTCATGCTGGTGCGCCTTCCATCAGCGACCCCGCCATGACGAGGTCGAGCACCGTGTTCTCGTCCAGTTCGCCGGCGGGCGCCTCGCGCACCATCCGACCCTCGCGCATCACCAGCACCCGGTCGGCCAGGCCGAGCACCTCGGGCACCTCGCTGGAGACCAGCAACACTCCGACGCCCTGCGCGGCCAGCCCCCGGATCACCTGGTACAGCTCGGCGCGTGCACCGACGTCCACGCCCCGGGTGGGCTCGTCGAGCAGCAGCAGCTTCGTGTCGCCGAGCAGCCAGCGCCCGACCACCACCTTCTGTTGGTTGCCGCCGGAGAGGGTGCGCACCGGCCGGCGCACGTCGCGGGGACGCAGCTCCAGGGAGTCGGCGACGCGGTCCGCCTCGGCCCGTTCCCGCCCGGCGTCGGTGAAGCCGAGGCGGGCGAACCGCCCGAACGTGGCCAGGGTGACGTTGCGAAAGATCGGTTCGCCGAGCAGCAGCGCCTGACTCTTGCGCTCCTCGGGGGCCATCCCCATGCCGGCCCGTACCGCCGCGCCGACGCTGCCCGGTCGCAGCGCGCGCCCGGCCATCCGGACCCTGCCGGCGTCTGCGCGGCGGGCGCCGTAGATGGTCTCCAACAGCTCGGAGCGGCCGGAGCCGACCAGCCCCGCGATCCCGACGATCTCGCCGGCCCGCACGCGCAGCGACACCTCGGCGAACTCGCCGGCCCGGGTCAGCCCGTCGACCTCGAGCAGCTCCGCGCCGACGCCGGTGTCGGCCGGACGGTCCGGGAAGACGTACTCGATGGTCCGGCCCGTCATCCTCGCGACCAGGTCGCCGGTCGGGGTGTCGCGCGCCGGCAGGTTCGCCGCCGTGGTCCGGCCGTCCTTGAGTACGGTCACCCGGTCGCCGATCTCGCGGATCTCCTCCATCCGGTGGGAGATGTAGATGACGGCGATGCCCTGCGCGGTCAGCTCACGGATGATCCGGAACAGGTTGCCCACCTCGTCGTGGGCCAGCACCGCGCTCGGCTCGTCCATGATGATCAGTCGGGCCTCGTGGGAGAGCGCCCGGGCCATGCTGACGATCTGCTTGCCGGCTGCCGGCAGCGCCCGCACCATCCGCCCCGGCGGGATCTCGCCGTGGCCGAGCCGGCGCAGGATCTCCCGGGTCCGGCGGGCCATGTGGCCGCGGCGGACGAAGCCGGCCCGCCGCGGCTCGTGGCCGAGGAACGCGTTCTCGGCGACCGAGAGGTCGTCTACCAGGTCGAGTTCCTGGTAGATGGTGGCGATGCCGGCGCGCATGGCGGCCTGCGGGTTGGCGAACTCGACTGGCTGGCCCCGCCACTGCACCTGGCCCGAGTCGGGCCGGTGCACCCCGGCGAGGACCTTGATCAAGGTGGACTTGCCGGCACCGTTCTGGCCGAGCAGGCAGTGCACCTCGCCGGCCCGCACCTCGAGCTGCACCCCGTCCAGCGCCCGTACGCCGGGGAAGGTCTTCACCACGTCGGTCAGCCGCAGCACCACCTCGCCCGCGACGGTGTCGGCGGGGGCCTCGACCAGCGGGGCCACGCTGTCGTCCTGGCTCATGACGCCTCCCCGAACGCCACGTCGCTGGCGAGCACGGCGGCGCCGGCCACCCCGGCACGCGCGCCCAGCTCGGACAGGACGACCGGCAGATTGCCGGTGGCCAGTGGCAGCGACCGGCGGTACACCACGCTGCGGATCTCGGCGAGCAGGATGTGGCCGAGCTGGGCCAGCCCGCCACCGATCACGATCATCGACGGGTTGGCGAAGCTGACCAGGCCGGCCAAAACGCTGCCGACCCGCCGGCCGCCGTCGCGGATGAGCTGGATGCAGGCCACGTCCCCCTCGACGGCGCACTCGGCGACGTCGAGGGCGGTGACCGCGCCCCGGGTGGACAGTCGCTCGGCCAGCGCTGGGGAGGACCCGTTGCGCGCGGCGGCGTTCGCGTCGCGGGCCAGGGCGGCCCCGCTGAACAGCGCCTCCAGGCAGCCGACGTTGCCGCAGGAGCACGTCGGGCCGTGCGAGTCGAGCTGGATGTGGCCGATGTCCCCGGCGCAGCCGTCGGTACCCCGGTAGACCTCGCCGCTGAGGTAGATCCCGCAGCCTATTCCGGTGCCGATCTTGACGAACAGGAAGTCGTCCACCGAGTGGGCGACCCCGCCGTGCCGCTCGCCGATCGCCATGATGTTGACGTCGTTGTCGACCACGGCCGGGCAGCCGTGCTCGCGGGTCAGCAGCTCGCGGACGGGGAACCGGTCCCAGCCTGGCATGATCGGCGGCGAGACCGGCACGCCGTCGCGGAAGCTCACCGGCCCCGGCACCCCGATGCCCACGGCGTGCAGCCGCTCGTACGCCCCGTCGGCGCGGGCCTTGTGCAGCAGCTCGTTGACCCGCTGGAGAGTCACCTTCGGACCGTTGCGGATGTCGGCCGACTCCGTGTACGCGGTGACCGGCTCCAGCCGGCCGTCGACCACCTCGACGTCGATCGAGCTGGCCCCGAGGTCGACCGCCGCGAACCGTAGCTCCGGGTTCAGCTCGACCAGGGTCGATCGGCGTCCGCCCCGTGACGCCGCGAGGCCGGCCTCGGCGACGTGGCCGAGCCCCACCAGCCGCTCCAACTCGGCGAGCAACCGGGGACGCGGCATCTGCAGCCGGTCTCCCAGTTCCGCCCGGGACACCGCCCCCTCGTCGCGGAGCAACCGCAACAGCCGCAGGTGCAGGGGCTCCACCGTTCGCATCGGCACTTCACCTCCACACCGAAGTCAGTCACATCGACGAAACCGCGACGTGTTGTGTCCGACACAGTAGGAGCGCTCCATGGCCGCTGTCCAGAGCTTCAACCAATCCGACCGCAACTTTCGTCCATTCAAACAAAAGCATCAGGTTGATCTAGTAAAGTTCGCCGCGTTCGCCGTGTTCGCCCGGAAGGCGCGCCTCGGCCGGGCACCCCCGGTACGCGGGGAGCCGGGCGGTCAGAGGTCTGCGGGGGCGGTGACGGCGCGGGCGGCGGCAACCAGGCCGTCGGTCTCGGCGAGCACCGGCTCGTCGTCGGCGGGGGTACCCGGGTCGTAGCGGACCGTCCAGGTCAGACCGTCCACCCCGGGCACTCTGCGGGCGGCGATCCGGCCGGC
The DNA here is from genome assembly GCF_004348615.1 of Micromonospora sp. KC207. Classification (NCBI taxonomy): domain Bacteria; kingdom Bacillati; phylum Actinomycetota; class Actinomycetes; order Micromonosporales; family Micromonosporaceae; genus Micromonospora; species Micromonospora sp. KC207. The sequence goes on along the minus strand of NZ_SMKJ01000087.1, from coordinate 1,967 downwards.
GCCGCCGGGCACCGGGTGATGCTCGGTGTACGCCACCGAGCGGGTCACCCGCGCCCGCACCTGGTGGGGCAGATCACCCGGTTCGAGCAGCAGGTACGTCTCGGCCGGGCCGTCGGCAACCACGACGTACCCGGTGCGCTCGGCGACCCGCTCGGCCGGGGTGACGGTCAGCTCCCGCCCGGACCAGACGGCCTTGAGCACGTCGTGCCAGCCCAGCCGGGCGTCCCGCCCCGGCAGCCAGAGCCCGAGGTTGCTGGCGACCAGCACGCCGCCGAGGCCGCCTGCACCCAGCGCGCCGTCGCCGACGACGGCCCAGGCCAGCACCCGCTCGCCGTCGGCCAGCGGCGGACGGGCCGCCGGGGGCAGCTTGGGCTTGCGGCTGAACAGCCCCATCACAGCCCTCCCGCAGCCTGCTCGCGTAACGCCCGCGCGTGCTGCTCCAGCGACAGCAGCTCCCCGAACAGCGCGAAGTACTCGTCCTTGTTGCTGACCGGGTTGATCCGCTGGATCTTGGACTTGAGGTCCCTGATCCGGCCGGTCACCGAGCCCCACTGCAACCGGGCGATGGTCACCGAGACGTACCGGGGGTCGGGTTCGCCGTCGATGCGCAGCGGCTCCACGGCCAGCTCGCCCACCAGCGCCTGGGCGGCGAGGTCGGCGCAGGCGTCGCGAACCGCCTCGACCCAGACCGCGCCCTGCGTGGCGGCGGCGGCCCCACCGGCCGCCGCGATCGCCTGTCGCACGGCCACGTGCACCGGGTGGCGGTACGCCGCCGCCTCGACCGCGTCGAACATCGGCCCGGCCAGCACCGGCACCTGGAGGGCGAGCTTCAGCGCCTCCCGCTCGACCAGCGACATCGGGCTGTCGGCGCCGGGCGCGGGCCGGGCGGCGCGGGCCGGTGCGGATGCCGCGCCCCCGGCGGGCTGACCGGAGGCGGCGGCGAGCACGGCCCGCTGCACCGGCTCGATCTCCATGCCGAGGTCACCGGCGAGCTTGCGGACGTACTCGGGGCGCTTCTCCCGGTCCTTGATCTTCGCGACGATCGGGGCGGCCCGGCGCATCGCCTCCACCCGGCCGTCGACGGTGTCCAGGTCGTACCGGTTGATCACGTGGCGCAGCGCGAAGTCGACAAGCGGCTCGCGGCGCGCGACCAGGTCGCGCACGGCCAGGTCACCCTTTGCCAGCCGCAGGTCGCACGGGTCCATGTTGTCGGGACTGACCGCGATGAAGGTACGCCCGACGAAGCGCTGGTCGTCGTCGAACGCGCGCAGCGCCGCCTTCTGCCCGGCGGCGTCGCCGTCGAAGGTGAAGATGATCTCGCCGGCCACGTCGTCGGTGTCCAGCAGCAGCCGGCGCAGCACCGAGATGTGGTCCGCGCCGAAGGCCGTGCCGCAGGTCGCCACCGCCGTCGGGACATCGGCCAGATGGCAGGCCATCACGTCGGTGTAGCCCTCGACGACCACCACCTTGCCCTGCTTGGCGATCTCCCGCTTGGCCTGGTCGATGCCGTAGAGGACGTGCGACTTCTTGTAGATCGGCGTCTCTGGGGTGTTCAGGTACTTCGGGCCGTCGTCGTCGTCGAACAACCGGCGGGCGCCGAAGCCGATCGGGTCGCCGGTGATGTCCCGGATCGGCCACATCAGCCGGCGGCGGAACCGGTCGATCAGGGTGCCGGAGCGCGACGGCCGGGACAGCCCGGCCGTGACCAGTTCGTCGTGGGTGAAGCCCTGCTGGCGCAGGTGCTTGGTGAGCAGGTCCCAGGCGTCCGGGGCGAAGCCGCAGCCGTAGCGCTGGGCGGCGGCCCGGTCGAAGCCGCGCTTGGCGAGGAACTCCCGGGCCGGGCGGGCGCCGGCCGTGGTGAGCTGGGCCTGGTAGAACTCGACGGCGGCGGCGTGCGCGGCCACCAGGCGCTGCCGTTGCCCCTGCTGGGGGCGGGCGGCGCGCGGGGTGGCCTGATCGTTCTCGAC
>NZ_SMKJ01000086.1:0-22174 GCF_004348615.1 Micromonospora sp. KC207 | reverse complement strand
GCTCTCCGCTGCGCCACACTCGCTCCCTTCCCCGGTCTGGTAAATAGGTGCCCGCCGCCAGTGTCCGGCTCAGACCGCCCGGATGTCCTCCTCGATCCGCTTCGCGGCAGCCAGCAGCGGCGGGAGCAGATCCCGACGGATCATCTCGAAGGACCCTCGGGTGGCGTGCGCGGAGACGTTCACCGCCGCGATCACCGACCCGTTCTCGCCGTGGATCGGCGCGGCCAGGGAACGCAGCCCCTCCTCCAACTCCTGGTCCACGATCGCGTACCCCTGGGCGGCGACCTTCGTCAGGATGGTGCGCAGCTTCGCCGGGTCGGTGACGGTGCGCCGGGTCAACGGCCGCAGCTCCGCCTTGGCGAGATAGCCGTCCAACCAGTCCGCTGGTTGCGCGGCGAGCAGCACCCGTCCCATGGACGTGGCGTACGCGGGGAACCGGGTGCCGACGCTGATCCCCACCGTCATGATCCGTTTGGTGGGAACGCGGGCGACGTAGACCACCTCGCCGCCGTCGAGCACCGACACCGAGCAGGACTCGTGCACCTGCGCGACCAGCGCCTCCATGTGCCGCTGCGCGACCTCGGGCAGGCTCAGGCCCGACAGGTACGCGTAGCCGAGCTCAAGAATCCGCGCCCGCAGCGAGAAGAGCCGGCCGTCGGTGTGCACGTAGCCCAGCTCGACCAGGGTGAGCAGGAACCGGCGGGTCGCGGCCCGGGTCAGCCCGGTCCTCCTGGCCACCTCACTGAGTGTGAGCTGCGGATGTTCGGCGTCGAACGCCCGGATCACCGCGAGTCCGCGCTCCAGCGACCGAACGAACTCCGGCGACCTCGCCGCCTCCTCGCTCGCGCTCACCCAGCCTCCTGCCGCAGGGCCTCCCGGGCCACCCTGAACGCCCGGTTCGCCGCCGGTACGCCAGCGTAGACGCCGACCTGGAGCAGGACCTCCGCCACCTCCTGCGGGCTCAGTCCGTTGCGCAGCGCGGCTCGGACATGCATCGCCAACTCCTCGTCTTGGTGCAGGGTGGCGAGCACGGCGAGGGTCACGCAACTACGGGTGCGCCGGTCGAGGCCCGGCCGGCTCCACACCTCCCCCCACGCGTAGCGGGTGATGAAGTCCTGGAAGTCGGCGGTGAACTCGTCCGTGCCGGCGATCGCGCGGTCGACGTGCGCCTCCCCCAGCACCTGCCGGCGTACCGTCATGCCCGCGTCGTGCCGCTCGCGGTCGTTCATCCGTCACCCGGTTCCTCGTCGAAGTGTTCCCGCAGGAGTCGGCACACCCGCTCGGGTTGCTCGACGTTGGCCAGGTGCGCCGCCGCACCGACCACGGCCAGCCGGGCCCCGGGTATCCGCCCGGCGATCTGGCGGGCGTGCTCCACCGGGGTGGCCGGGTCGTCCGCTCCCGCGACGACCAGCGTGGGCGCGCCGACCCGGCCGAGGTCGCCGCGGAGGTCCATCGCGGCGATCGCCTCGCAGCACGCGGCGTAGCCGACCGGGGACGTCGCGGTCAGCATGGCGCGGTAGCCGGCGACCACGTCCGGCCGGGTCGCGGCGAAGGCCGGGGTGAACCAGCGGGCCACCACCGCGTCGGCGATCGCCGGCAGGCCGGCGGCCCGTACGGTCGCCGCCCGCTCCCGCCACTGCTCGGGCGGGCCGAGCGACGCCGACGTGCAGAGCAGCGCCAGCCGCCGCACCCGGTCGGGCGCGTGCGCGGCGAGCCACATGCCGACCATGCCGCCGAGGGACAGCCCCGCGTAGTGGACCCACGGCAGGTCGAGGGCGTCCAGCGTCCGCAGCAGCTCCCGGCCCAGCAGATCCAGCGTGTACGGCCCGGCCGGGGCCGCCGAGCGGCCGTGGCCCAAATGGTCGTACCGGATGACGCGGAACCGTTCGGCGAGCGCCGGGACCTGGGGCTCCCACATCGCGCAGGAGGTGCCGAGGGAGCTGCCGAGCAGTAGCACCGGCGCGTCGGCCGGGCCGTCGACGGCGAGGTGCAACCGGGAGGTCACCCGCCCGCTCCCCGGACGGAAGCCAGGGCGCGGTCGACGAACCGGCCGGCCGAGCCGAGCCAGCGGTACGGGTCGAGCGCCTCGTCGATCTCCGCCTCGGACAGGTGGGCGCGGATCTCGGGGTCGGCGAGCAGGGCGGCGCGGAACGAGGGTTCGGCGACGGCACGGGTGACCAGGTCGTGTGCGGTGCCGCGACCGACGGCGGGCGCCAGCCGCGCGGCGACGGCCTCGGCGAGCACGAGGCCGCCGGTCGCGTCGAGGTTCTCCCGCATCCGCTCCGGACGGACCTGCAACCCGGCCAGCATCCGGGCGCACCGGGCGGCGGCGCCGCCGGCCACGTGCAGCAGGTCGAGCAGGGGCTCCCACTCGGCGTGCCAGGCGCCTGCGGCCCGCTCGTGCTCCTGCACGGCCGCGGCGAACAGGGTGGCGACGAGACCCGGACCGCGTCGCGCCGCAGCGCCGATCAGGATCGAGTCCACCGGGTTGCGCTTGTGCGGCATGGCCGAGGAGCCGCCCCGCCCGGTGCCGCCCTCGGCGACCTCGCCGATCTCGGTCTGGGCGAGCAGCCCGACGTCGAGCGCGACCTTGCCGGCAGCCGCGAGAAGCCCACCGAGGGCTGCGGCCAGATCGAGCCGGGGTTGCCGGCGGGTGTGCCAGGGCAGCGGACTGGCGGGCAGGCCCAGGTGCGTCGCGAACCGCTCGGCGACCTCCGGGCCGGCCGGGCCGAACGCGGCCAGGGTGCCGACCGCGCCGCCGAGTTGCGCGGGCTGCACGGCGCCCGCCTGCCGCAGCCGGTGGCGGGCCTCGACCAGGCCGATCAGCCAGCCTGCCGCCTTGAGCCCGAACGTGGTGGGTGCCGCCTGCTGCCCGAGGGTCCGGGCGACCAGCACCGTGTTCCGGTGGGCGGCGGCGAGCCGGACGGCGGCGTCGACGGCGGCGTCGAGGTGACGCAGCAGCGGCCCGGACGCCCGCACGGCCACCAGGACCAGCGCGGTGTCCAGGATGTCCTGGCTGGTCGCTCCGACATGCACCCAGGGCCGGGCGTGCTCCGGCACGGCGGCGGTCAGCTCATGCACGAGTGGGACGACCGGGTTGCCGGCGGCGTCGGCTGCCCGGCCGAGCGCCGCCGGATCGTACCGCTCGGCGTGGCACTGCGCGACGATCGCGGCGGCCGCCGGTGCGGGCAGGACGCCGGCGTCCGCCGCGGCCTGGGCGAGCGCGGCCTCCACGTCGAGCATCGCCCGCAGCAGGGCCGGGTCGCCGAGTTCCGCGTCGACGTCCGGCACGCCGGAGAGGCCGCCGAGCAGGCCGTCAGACGGCGAAGAAGACAGTCTCACGGTCACCCTGCAGGCGGATGTCGAAGTGGAGCCCGTCCGGCGCGGGACTCGCCAGCAGCGTGTCGCGACGATCGGCGTTGACGCCGCGCAGCACGGGGTCGACGGCGTTCGCCGCCGGCTCGTCGGGGAAGTAGAGCCGGGTGACCAGGCGGTGCAGCAGCCCTCGCCCGAAGACCGACAGGGTCAGGTGGGGGGCCTCGGTGCCGCCGTCCGGGTCGGGCAGCGTACCCGGCTTGACGGTCAGCAGCCGGTAGCACCCCTGCCCGTCGGTCTCGCTGCGCCCGAAGCCGCGAAAGCCCGCGAGCGCGGGTGGCCGGGCCCCGCGCGGGTCGTCCGGATGGTCGAACCGGCCGTCCGGGTCGGCCTGCCAGCTCTCCACCATCGCGTCGACCACCGGGGCTCCGGTGCCGTCGACGATCCGGCCGCGGATCCAGAACGCGCCCGGCGTGCCCTCGGGTACGACGTACGGGCCGTCGGGCCAGCGCAGGCCGATGTGCAGGTACGGCCCGACCGTCTGCGCGGGGGTGACGCCCAGCGGCTCACTCATCGTCGTCCTCGTCCTCGAAGGGAGTGCTCTCCCGACCCCGCAGCACGATGTCGAACTCGTACGCCAGCGCCCACTCCGGCACCGTATTGGCGTGGTCGTAACGGGCGATCAACCGCTGCCGGGCGTTCGGGTCGCGGACCGACTGGAAGATCGGGTCCTGGACGAAGAGCGGGTCACCGGGAAAGTACATCTGCGTCACCAGCCGCTGGGTGAACGCGCGGCCGAAGAGGGAGAAGTGGATGTGCGCCGGCCGCCAGGCGTTGTCGTGGTTGCGCCAGGGGTAGGCGCCGGGCTGCACGGTGATGAACCGGTAACGCCCATGGTCGTCGGTGAGCACCCGGCCCACCCCGTCGAAGTGGGGGTCGAGCGGCGCGGGCCAGGTGTCGCTCGCGTGGCGGTACCGTCCGGCGGCGTTGGCCTGCCAGATCTCGACCAGCGTGCGGGGTATTGGTCGGCCGTCGCCGTCACGGACCCGGCCGTGCACGATGATCCGCTGCCCCTGCGGTTCCCCGTCGTGTTGGCGGGTCAGGTCGTGGTCGAGGTCGCCGAGCCGCCCCTCACCCAGCAGCGGCCCGGTGACCTCGGTCAGCCGCTGCGGCAGGTGGGTCAGCGGTTGCTGCGGCGCCCGCGCCAGGGTCGACCGGTAACCGGGACTGAGCAGGGGTGGGTGGGCGTCGACGTCGTCGCGCCGGTACCGCGGCAGCACCAGGCCGCTGCCGGCCTGGTGGACGTCCTGGGTCATGGTCGCCTTCCGTCAGACTTTCGGCACACAGCCGGCCACCGGCCGACCGGGTTGCGGATCGCGGCGGGCCCTCGCGCGCAGCCGGGGCGGTGCGGCCCGCTCCGGACCGTGTCAGGCAGGTGGCCGTCGCGGCTCACCGCGGCCCCCGTGCTTCGTCGCCTCCAGCGCCCGCAGCACCGCGAGTTCCCGGGCCGTCGGCGGCTCACCCGTGGTCAGCCGCTCGGCGACGGCGAGGTCCCAGGCGGTGGCCGCCCGTGCCTGCTCCGGCGTCACGCCGGGGTGCAGGCGGGTCAGCGTGAGTTCGCAGGTGACCGGATCGGGTTCGAGGACCCCGAGGTCGGTGATCACCAGTCGGGGACCTTCGCCCCGCAGGCCGAGCCGCTCCCGCTCGCCGGGACCCGACCCGTACCCGACCGAGGTGACGAAGTCGACCCGTTCGGTGAACGTCCGGGGATTCTGTCGGACGATCACCACGACCTCGCCGCAGGAGGCGGCGATCTCCGGGGCGCCACCGGCGCCGGGCAGCCGTACCTTCGGCGCGTCGTAGTCGCCTCCGACGACCGTGGTGTTGATGTTGCCGTACCGGTCGAGCTGCGCGGCGCCGAGGAAACCCACGTCGATCCGGCCGGGTTGGAGCCAGTAGTTGAACACCTCGGGCACCGACACCACCGCGTCGGCCGTGTCGGCGAGTATCCCGTCCCCGATGGACAGCGGAAGCCGGTCCGGCTTCGCGCCGAGGCAGCCGGACTCGTAGATGAGCACCAGGTTCGGGGCGTGGGTGGCCCGGGCGAGGTTCGCCGCGGTGCTGGGCAACCCGATCCCGACGAAGCAGGCGACGCCGTCGCGCAGTTGCCGCGCGGCGGCGACGGTCATCATCTCGTCCGCGGTCCAGTCCGCCATCGCGTTCGTTCCGCTCACGCCGCGGTGCCTGATGGTTCGCTCACTGCGCTCGCTCACGCCGCCGCCCCGGCCCGGTGCACGTGCTGGTCCAGCCAGGCACGGAAGGTGTCGCGGTGCCGGCTCACCGCGTCCCAGGCCCGGTAGAAGTCGTTGTCCCGGACCGAGTAGCCCTGGGCATAGGAGGGGTGCGCGCCACCGGGCACCTCGGCCACCGCGCTGACCGCCCATCCGGGCAGGACGACCTGCCCGGGTACCGGCTCCAGCTCGTCCACGATCTCCTCGACGGTGACCAGTGACCGGTGCGCGGCGAGCACCGCCTCCTTCTGCACCCCGGTGATACCCCACATCTGCACGTTACCGGCCCGGTCGGCGCGCTGCGCGTGCACCACGGTCACGTCGGGACGCAGGGCGGGAACGGCGGTGAGGGTCTCTCCGGTGAAGGGGCAGGTGATGGGCCGGATGTTGGCGGTGTGCCGGGGCAGGTCGGTGCCGGTGTAGCCGCGCAGGACGGCGAACGGCAGCCCGGACGCCCCGGCCACGTAGCGGTTCGCCATGCCCGCGTGGCTGTGCTCGTCCAGTTCGAGCGGACGCGGCCAGGCGTGCTGCACGGCGTCCCGGAAGCGGTGCAGCGACCCCACACCCGGGTTGCCGCCCCAGGAGAAGACCAGGCGACGGGCACATCCCGCGCCGATGAGCTGGTCGTAGACGACATCGGGCGTCATCCGCACCAGGGTCAGCTCCTGTCGTCGCTGACGGATGATTTCGTGACCGGCGGCGAACGGGATGAGGTGAGTGAACCCTTCCAGGGCCACCACGTCACCGTCATGGACCAGGTCCGCCACGCCGTCGGCCAGCGAGACGAGCTTCGCCATGTGCCTCCCCGCCTGCTACGACAACCTCTGACACTGCGACCGTTCGCTATGCGGACCGCCGTACACATCTCGAACGTACGACCGGAGGGCGGCATCCGTCAACGACGACGGGTTCGTCCGGACCGACGCGCGGCGTCCGGCGCCCACAAAGGTGCGGGCCATGCGTTGACGCGAGCCGGACTACGTGCCAACGTTCAGGAAGAGAACACCCGTTCGGTCAGCGAACAGTCCGGAGACCCGCTCCGAGCGGAAGCCCGACACGCCCGGTCCCCCCGGGAACACCCCCGCCGTCCCCACGCTCCCGGCGCGGCGCACGGCGGTGGAAGACCGCGCGAACGGTCCGACCGGGGGCGGGATGAGACGAGGAGGGATGCCGGAGATGCGTACCCAGGTCGGCATCGTCGGCGCCGGGCCGGCGGGACTCATGCTGTCGCACCTGCTGCACCTGCGCGGAATCGAGTCCGTGGTGCTGGAGAGCCGCAGCCGCGACCACGTCGAGCACCGGGTCCGGGCCGGAGTCCTCGAACAGGGCTCGGTCGACCTGCTCTGCCGCACCGGCCTCGGCGAGCGGCTGCGACGGGAGGGCCTGCGGCACGAGGGCATCGAGCTGCGCTTCGCCGGGGAGTCGCACCGGGTGCCGATGACGGAGCTGACGGGGCGGGCGATCACCGTCTACGGGCAACAGGAGGTGGTCAAGGACCTGATCGCCGCCCGGGTCGCGGCCGGCGGCTGCATCCTCTTCGAGGCCGACGTCGTACGCCTGGACGGTCTCGACTCGGACTCGCCGGTCGTCCGATTTCGACGCGACGGACACGAGGAGGAGCTGCACTGCGACTTCGTGGCCGGCTGCGACGGGTTCCACGGGGTGAGCCGAGGCGCGGTGCCCGAGGGGGTGCTGACCACCTATGAGCGGACGTACCCCTTCGCCTGGCTGGGCGTCCTCGCCGCCGCCGCGCCGGCAGTGGAGGAACTCGTCTACGCCCACCACGACCGGGGCTTCGCCCTCCACAGCATGCGATCGCCCGAGATCTCCCGGCTGTATCTACAGGTCGCGCCCGACGAGGACATCGGCACGTGGCCGGACGAGCGGATCTGGGCGGAGCTGCGGACGCGGCTGGAGACGGTGCCGGGCTGGTCGCTCAACGAGGGGCCGATCCTGGAGAAGTCCATCACCCCGATGCGCAGCTTCGTGGTCGAGCCGATGCGGTGGGAGCGGCTGTTCCTGGCCGGCGACGCCGTGCACATCGTTCCGCCCACCGGCGCGAAGGGCATGAACCTGGCCCTCGCCGACGTCGCGCTGCTCGGGGACGCCTTCGCCGCGTGGTACGGCCAGGGGTCCCCCGACCTGCTGGAGAGCTACTCGGCCACGGCACTGCGCCGGGTCTGGCGGGCCCAGCACTTCTCCTGGTGGATGACCTCGATGCTGCACCGGTTGGAGCGCGACGACCCGTACGAGACGAAGCTGCAGACCGCGACGCTGGGGTACGTCGCCACCTCCCGTGCCTACGCCACGAGCCTGGCCGAGAACTACGTGGGCCTGCCCGACGTCTGACCGCCCCGGGCACGCCTCGGCGAGAAGCGGCCACCGATGTGGACGCCGCGCGGCGTTCTCGCCTGCCCTGGTGCGGGCGGGAGCGACGCCGCGACAGCGGAGCGTCGTTCAACCTATTCATGACGGGCGTCAGACATTATTGACTTTCGATGCCTTGGTGACTGACCATGACCACCACAGGGGCGTGCGCCCCCACGCAGCGGTAGTCCACCTGCAGATCCGAGGCATCCGCCGGCTTCCGACGCACCATCACCCCTGCTCAGGAAGGGCCTCGTCAATGAAGATGGTCATGGTTCTCGGGCTGATCGCCGCCACCGCGATCGCCCTCACCGGATGTACCGACTCCGACGCGTCCACCCCGTCCGAGAAAACCTCGGGCGATTTGCGCAAGGTCCGGGTCGCGGCGCTGCCCATCACCGAGACCGCAGCGCTGTGGGGCGGCATCAAGGCGGGCATCTTCGCCGAGCGCGGGCTCCAGGTCGAGGTGTTGCCCGCCCAGGGTGGCGCGCAGGCCATTCCCGCCCTGCTGAACGGCGACATCGACTTCGCGATCGGCCAGCCCTTCGGCCCCATCCGGGCCGACCTGCGCAACCTCGGCGTCGTCATCATCGGCAACTACGCCTCCTCGTACGCCGACGGCGACGACATCAACGCCGTGGTGGCCTCGGCGAAGTCCGGCATCAAGCGGCCGGCCGACCTCGCGGGCAAGCGGGTCTCGGTCAACAGCCTGGGCGCCGCCGGCGACGTGACGATCATGGCAACGGTCGAGAAGGACGGCGGCGACCCGTCCACGATCAAGTTCGTCGAGGTCGCCTTCCCGGACGCCCCGGCCCAACTCGAGGCGGGCAACATCGACGCCGCCTGGGTGCCGGAGCCCTTCGTCACGCAACTGAAGAGCCGTGGCGACACCTTCGTCGTCGCGCCCTACCAGGCGGTCGTGCCCGGCCTGACCACCCTCACCACGATCACCACCAGGGAACGCACGGAAAAGGACGCCACGTTGGTGGCGGACTTCTCGGCAGCGATGAAGAAGACGCTGGAGTGGGCCAAGAACCCCGCCAACGAAACAGCCGTCCGGCAGGCGATCAAGGACAATCTCCAGCTGCCCGCGCCGGTGGCGGAGTCGGTGAAGCTCCCGGCGTTCGGTTGGCAGGTCGACCGGCCGAGCCTACAGACGCTCGCCGAACTCGCGCAGAAGTACAAGGTGCTCGACCAGCAGCCCAACTTCGACCGTCTCATCCACCAGCAGTAGCCGCCGCGATCCCGCCCTCCCCGGCCCCCGGACCGGAGAGGGCCTCGCGCCCGCGCGAGTACGGAGGTGACATGAGCGTCCTTGCTACCCGACGTCTACGGCCGTTGCGCAAGACGTTGCTGGGCGTCGTCGGCCTGGCCGGATTCCTCGTCGTCTGGCAGTTGATCCCGACACTGGGCCTGATCAACCCGCAGTACCTGCCGTACGTGACGGACGTGCTGGCGCGGCTGTTCGAACAACTCGTCGACCTCGCGTTCTGGCGGCGGCTGGGCAGCACCATGACGTCCTGGGCGATCGGCCTGACGATGGCGACGTGCGCCGCCGTCGTCCTCGGCACGGTCGTCGGCCTGGTGCCGTTCCTGCGGCGCGCGACCCACACGATTGTCGAGTTCCTGCGACCGATCCCGTCGGTCGCCCTCATCCCGCTCGCCGTGCTGATGTTCGGCATCCAGATGCAGGCCGCCCTCGTCATCATCGTCTACGCGTCGTTCTGGCAGGTGTTCGTGCAGGTGATCTACGGCGTCGCCGATGTCGACGCGGTCGCTCGCGACACCGCTCGCAGTTTCGGTCTGCGTCGCCGCGAGCAGTTGACGCATCTCGTCCTGCCGACCACCCTGCCGTACCTCATGACGGGCCTGCGGCTCGCGGCGGCGGTCGCGCTCATCCTCGCCGTCACCGCGGAGATGGTGATCGGCAACCCCGGCCTCGGACGCATGATCGAGCTGTCCCGATCCGCCGGAGACGCCGCCGGCCTGTACGCCCTCGTCGTGGTCACCGGCCTGCTCGGGCTGGCGGTCAACCTCGTCTTCCGGTTCATCGAGCGTCGGGTGCTGTCGTGGCACCAGTCCGTACGAGGAGAGGATGTCCGGTGACCGCGGACACCGGCCGCACCGCGAGCACGCCGCGCCGGCGGGGTGTCGGATCCCGCATCGCGGCGAGCTTCCGCTACGCGCTGGGGCTGCCGATGCTGCTCCTGGTGGTCTGGGGCCTGGTGGGCACGGACGAGACGAGCGGGTTCTTCCCCGACCCGTTGACGATCTCCGAAGCCTTCGTGGACACCTGGGTCGGTCCCGCGTTCGTCGAGGACGTACTGCCGAGCCTCTACCGGCTGGGTCTCGGTGTCGCCGCGTCGATCGTGCTCGGCATCGCCGCCGGCACCGTCATCGGCCTGGCCCACTGGCTGCGCGAACTTCTCGAGCCGCTGCTGGAGTTCCTCCGGGCGGTCCCGCCGCCGGTGCTGATCCCGGTGGTCATGCTCCTGCTCGGCATCACGGACACCATGAAGGTGGTCGTGATCGTCTCCGGCGCGGTCTGGCCGATCCTGCTGAACACGATCGAGGGCGTGCGGGCGACCGACAGCGTCATGACGGAGACCGCCCGTTCGTTCCGGGTCTCCTGGTGGGAGCGACTCTGGTTCCTCGTGCTCCCCGCCGCCAGCCCACGGATCATGGCCGGAGTCCGGCAGGCCCTCTCGGTCGCGCTCATCCTGATGGTCATCTCCGAGATGTTCGCCTCGTCGGCCGGGCTCGGCTATCGGATCGCCTACTTCCAGCGCAACTACCTCATCGCCGAGATGTGGAGCGGCATCCTCCTGCTCGGTCTCGTCGGCGTCTTCCTCGCCGTAGCCTTCGGTCTCGTCGAGCGACGCGTCCTGCGCTGGTACCACGGAATCAAGGAGGTCAACCGTGCCTGACCGGAGCACCCTGCTGCGGGTGGAGCACCTGCGCAAGGTCTACGAGTCCACGACGGGCAGCGTCGAGGCGATCGGGGACGTCACCTTCACGATGGACGCCGGCGAACTCGTCTGCATCGTCGGGCCGTCGGGGTGCGGCAAGACCACCCTCCTGAAGTGCCTCGCCGGTCTGCTGCGGCCCACCAGCGGCGTGGTCGAGATGGACGGCGCTCCGGTGACCGGACCGAGTCCCGCCATGGCCGTCGTGTTCCAGGAGTACGGTCGCAGCCTCTATCCGTGGCTGACGGTGCGCGGCAACGTCGAGCTTCCGCTGCGGCACAAGAAGCTCTCCCGCGCGGACCGCGACCGGCTGGTCGCCGACGCTCTCGAGGCGGTGGGCCTGGCGCACGCCGCGCGCAGCCACCCGTGGCAGCTCTCCGGGGGGATGCAGCAGCGCGTGGCGATCGCGCGGGCCATCGCCTACCAGCCCGAGGTCCTGATCATGGACGAACCGTTCGCCGCGGTGGACGCGCAGACCCGGGCGGACCTGGAGGACCTGGTCCGCGAGCTGCACACCAGCCGCAGGATATCGATCCTCTTCGTCACCCATGACATCGACGAGTCGGTGTATCTGGGCCAGCGGGTTCTAGTATTGTCCGCATCGCCGACCTGGGTCCAGGAGGACCTCGCGATCGACCTGCCGCCGGAGCGCGATCAGATCACCACCCGCGCCCTGCCCCGCTTCACGCAACTACGGACGCACGTCTACGGCGAGATCCAGCGAGCCAAGCGCGGGCAGGCTGTCGCCCCTCGGTCCGCGCCGTGATCGGCGCCAGGACAACGGATTCCGCGAAAGGAAGGGGCTGTGGGTAGACGCCAGCCGAAGCAGCTGTTGCTCGCCTTCTTCGGCGAGCATGTTGTCGACGACGTCACGGGGCCGATCCGGGCGAGCGCCCTGATCCATGTGCTGGAGGGGGCGCAAGTCGCCGCGCCGGCGACGCGTGCGACCCTCGATCGTCTCGTGCACAGCGGCATCCTCGCGCGCAGCAGGAGCGGTCGGGAGACGCTGTTCTCGCTGACCGAACACGGGATCGCGGTGCTACGCGAAGCGACCTACCGCGTTCGGGGGCCGCGGCCGTTCGACCCGCAGGGCAGCGGGTGGACCCTGGTCACCTTCTCGATCCCGGAGGGTCAGCGGATGCTGCGGCACCGGCTGCGCTCGACCCTCACCTGGGAGGGCTTCGCGCCACTCCGGGACGGGCTGTGGCTGGCGCCCGGCGAGGTCGACCTCGCCGGGTCGTTGGAGCCGCTGCGGCAGGACCTCCCGCCCAACGCCATGGTCGCCTTCCACGCCCGCGAACTCGCCGGGTTCCCGATCGGCGAGAGCGTCCGCGCCGCGTGGGACATCGAGGCGATCCGGAGCGCGCACCTCGCGTTCATCGACGTGTGGAGCGACCCGGCCGCGACGACGATGGCGCCGAGCGCCCTGACCGTGCGGACGATGCTGGTGGCGGACTGGCTCGCGCTGCTGCGGGCCGACCCGAGGCTGCCGGCCGAGTTCATGGACGCGCAGTGGCCGGCCACCCGGTCGGCGGACACCTACCGCCGGATGCACAAGAAGCTGGCCGAGCCGTCCACGGCGGAGTTCGCCGAACTCGTCGCGGCCCGGCCCGCGGTCAGGCGCCGAAGCGGGCCCTCAGGTCGGCCTTCCGCACCTTCCCCGACGCGGTCCGTGGCAGTTCGTCCACGATGACGACATTCTTCGGCAGCTTGTAGCGCGCGATCCTGCCGTCGAGGTACGCCCGCACGGCGTCGGTGTCCACGGACGCCCCCTCCCGTACGGTGACGAACGCCCACGGCACCTCCCCCCAGCGCTCGTCCGGTACGCCGATGACCGCCGCCGAGGTCACCCCGTCGATCTCACTGAGCAACTGCTCGACCTCGGCCGGGTAGATGTTCTCGCCCCCCGAGATGATCATGTCCTTGAGCCGGCCGGAGATGTAGAGGTACCCGTCGGCGTCCAGGTAGCCCAGGTCGCCGGAGCGGAACCACCCGTCGTCCGTGAACGCCTCGGCGGTCGCCTCCGCAAGCCCGTGGTAGCCGGAGAAGACGTTGGGCCCGGCCACCTCGATCTCACCGACGTCGCCGGTGGACGCCGGTTGCCCGGTCGCGTCGGTGACCCGCACGTCGGTGAAGAAGTGCGGCAGACCGACGCTGCCCTGCTTGGCGCGGGTCATCGCCGACGGCAGCGCGGTCGCGCCCGGAGAAGCCTCGGTCATGCCGTACCCCTGCGAGAACGACAGGCCCCGCGTCTCGTACGCGTTGAGGATGCGGGCCGGCACGGCCGAACCGCCGCAGGTGAGCTTCGCCAGCGTCGACAGGTCGGTCGAGGCCCAGGCGGGATGGTCGGCCATCAACTGGTAGGTGGTCGGCACGCCGCTGAGCATGGTGACCCCGTGCCGCTCGATCTGCGCGAGCGCGCGGCCCGGCTCGAAGCCCTTCTCGATGACCATGGTGGCACCCTTGAGGATGACGGGCAGGGCACCCATCCCGAGCGAGGCGACGTGGAACAGCGGCGAGATCATGAGCGCCACATCGGTCGAGACGACGTCGTAGTCGACCACGCAGTTGAGCGCGACCCAGGTGAGGTTTCCGTGGGTCAGCACAGCGCCCTTGGCCCGGCCGGTCGTGCCCGAGGTGTAGACGATCGCCGCCGGATCCCGGTGGACGGTGTCGGCATGGCCGGTGAACCCGGCGTCGGCGGCCCGCGCCAGGTGGGCGAGGCCCGGCCGGTCCGTGGTGCCCTCGCCGGTGACGATGACGTGCGGGGTCCGGGCGGCCGGCAGGGCGGAGGCCACCGGCGCCGCGAAGTCCGGGTCGTGGATCAGCACGCGCGCGCCGCAGTCCGCGAGGACGTAGGCGATCTCGGGTGGCGCGAGCCGGGTGTTGACCGGCACGAAGACGGCCCCGACCTGAGCCGCCCCGAACATCACCTGGAGGAACTCCGGACTGTTCTCACCCAGGTAGGCGACGGCGTCACCCTTGCCGACGCCCCGCTGGCGCAGCATCGCCGAGATCCGGTCGGCGGCGTCGGCGAACTGTCCGTACGTCATGGTCGACCCCTCGCCGTGGATGAGGGCGACCTTGTCCGGGGACTTCAGCCGGCGCTTGGCCACCCAGGCGCCGATTCCGTGCTGATGCATCATCAGTCTCCTGGTGGTGGAGGCGGCGGCGTGCTCGTCCGGCTCGGCGGGCTCCCCCGGCCTCAGGCGTAGAAGCGGTACAGCCCGCGCGCGACGACCGCCGGCTTGGTACCGCCCTCGACCTCGATCGTCTGGTCGACGACGAGTTGGTAGCCGCCGTGGACCTCGACGACATCGACGACGGTGGCCCGCATGCGCACCCGCGACCCGACCACGACCGGCGCGGGGAAGCGCACCTTGTCGAGGCCGTAGTTCACCTTCGTGGACACCCCCTTGACCTCCAGCAGCTCGGTCCAGAAGGGAACGGCCAGCGAGAGGGTGAGAAAGCCGTGTGCGATCGGCGCGCCGAACGGACCGCTCCTCGCCCGCTCGGGATCGACGTGGATCCACTGGTGGTCGTCGGTGGCGTCCGCGAACAGGTTCACCTGGTCCTGGCTGACCGTCCGGTAGCCGGTGTACCCCAGATCGGTGCCGGCGAGGTCGGCGAGCCGCTCGTAGGTGATGGTCGTCGTCATGGCGCTTCCTCTCGTCGTCACCGGGCGAAGCCCAGCAGCCGGGCCGCGTTGTCCTTCAGGATGCCCGGGAGCACGTCCGGCTTGAGATCGGTGGCCGCCACGTCGCGCAGCCAGCGATCGGGGGTGAGCAGTGGGTAGTCGGTGCCGAAGAGCACCCGTCGTTTCAGCACCGAGTTGGCGTAGCGCACCAGCTCGGCCGGGAAGTACTTCGGGCTCCAGCCGGACAGGTCGATCCAGGTGTTGTGCTTGTGCGTGGCCACCGAGAGCGCTTCGTCCTGCCAGGGCACCGACGGGTGGGCCATGACGATCTGCAGGTCGGGGAAGTCGGCGGCGACCGGGTCGAGCAGCATCGGATTGGACAGGCCGAGCCGCAGGCCGTAGCCGCCCGGCGTACCCGCGCCGATGCCGGTCTGCCCGGTGTGGAAGATCGCCGGGACGCCGGCCCGCTCGATCAGGCCCCACAGCGGCGCGTACTCGTCGTGGCTGGGATCGAATCCCTGCACGGTGGGGTGGAACTTGAAGCCGCGTACGCCCTCCTGCTCGATCAGCCGGGCGGCGAGTTCGAGGGCCGCTTCGCCGGTGCGCGGGTCGACCGATCCGAAGGGGATGAGCACGTCGGCGTGCTCGGCCGCCGCGCGGGCGATGTCGGTGCTGGACAGCGGCCGGTGCTTCAGCTGCGTACGCGCGTCCACGGTGAAGACGACGGCGGCCATGTCGCGCTCGCGGTAGTACTGCGCCACCGCCCCGACCGCGGGCCGTGGCCCGTCCGTCCTGAAGTACGTCGACACCGCCGCCACGAGCGGCTCGGGCAGTGAGGTGTGACCATGCTCGTCGACCTCGATGTGCACGTGCATGTCGATCGCCGTGATGGCGTCGAGATCGATCGCGGGCTGGTACATGGGGCCAACCTTCGTCGGGGCGGGTCAGGAGGTAGCGGGCTGGAACTCCTCGGGGAGTTCCGGGAAGCGTTCGCCGACGCTCTGCGCGGCCCCGGCGAAGGTGGTCGGCCAGGCTTCCCGCAGCGCGTCGTAGGTCCAGCCGCCCTCGCGGTGAACGGTCAGCGCAGCCTCCGGGTGGGTCCAGATCTGGAGGCGGTCACCGCCCACTCCGATCACCTGACCGGTCACCGAGGCCGCCGCGTCGGAGCCGAGGAACGCGACGAGCCCGGCCACGTCGTCGGCCGTGCCGAACCCGAGATCGTGCCGGAAGAACGCCGGCATCGGCTCGCCGTTCGCTTCGGCCCGCACCGCTGCGGCGAAGTAGGGGACGGTGGCGGTCATCGCGGTCGCGGCGACCGGAACGACGGTGTTGGCGGTGATGGCGGCCCGCCTGAGCTCGAGCGCCCAGGTACGCACCATGCCCACGATGCCCGCCTTGGCGGCCGCGTAGTTGGTCTGGCCGAAGTTGCCCCGCTGCCCGGTGGGTGACCCGATGCAGATGATCCGGCCGCCCTCGCCGGCGTGCCGCATGTGCTGCACCGCCTCCCGGGCGGTGGTGAACGTCCCGCGCAGGTGCACGTCGATGACGGTGTCGAAGTCGTCGTCGCTCATCTTCCACAGCACGGTGTCGCGCAGGACGCCGGCGTTGGTGACGAGGATGTCCAACCGCCCGAAGTGCTCGACCGCCGCGCTGACGAGTTCCTTCGCGGTCTCGGTCGGGCCGACCGGTGCGACCACCGCGACGGCCCGGCCGCCGGACGCCTCGATCGCCGCGACGGCGTCGGCCGTGGCCTCGGCATCGACGTCGTTGACCACGACGGACGCGCCCCGCCGCGCCAGCTCCCGTGCGTAGGCGAGACCGAGGCCCCGCCCTGATCCGGTGACGATGGCGACTTTGCCGTCCAGTGACATGGATGCTCCTTCGCGTCGATGCCGATCTGAGCACGATCCATTGAAGAAGTCAATTATTGACAAGGCTTGCTATCATCGGCAGCATGTCGCCAACCGAGAAGACCCGGCCGACCGGACACGACCGGCTGCGGGGCAGCGTGCTCGCCGGCGACCTGAGCTTCCTGCTGGCCCGCGCCAACGCGCTCACGCTCGCGGCGGCGAACGCAGCCCTCGCCGAGCACGGGCTGAAGGCACGCTCCTATTCGGTGCTCGCCCTGGCCGCCGACGACGTCCGCCCCACCCAGCGGGAGCTCGCCGAGTTCCTCCGCCTCGATCCGAGCCAGGTCGTCGCCCTCATCGACGGGCTGGAGCGGCGTCAGCTGGTCGAGCGGCGCACCGACCCCACCGACCGCCGCGCGAACGTCCTCGTCGCCACCGACGTCGGCCGGGCCCTGTTCATCCGCGCCCAGGAGTCCGCGCGGGCCGTGGAGCTGGGCCTGCTGGCCACCGTGTCGCCCGAGGAGCACGAGCGGCTGGCCCACCTGCTGCGGACGGCCGCCGGTCTCTCCCGACCGCTGCCGTGACCGGCCGACGCCGTCATGGTGCCGCCCGACCCCGGGCGGCGGTGGTGGCTGCCACGACCAGCACCGGACCCCGGTGAGCGGTGCCGGGGCCGGCCAACGCTTCCGCGATCAGCCCAGCGCCCGGGAGAGCGCCCGGCCCGCGGCCCGCACCAGCGGGGCCAGCGCCACCGGGTCCGCCCGACCGTGGGCCACCACCAACGAGATCGCCGCCACCACACCCTCCGGTGCGCGGATCGGCGCGGCCACCGAGAGGGCGTCCATGGTGACCTGACGGTCGCTGACCGCGTACCCGACCCGGCGCACGTCGGCGAGGCAGCGGCGCAGCCTCCCCGGGTCGGTGATGGTCAGTTCGGTGTACCGCTCCAGCGGCGCGGCCAGCACCTGCTCCTGCACCTCGACGGGCGCGTGGGCGAGCAGGACCAGCCCGACGCCGGTGGCGTGCAGCGCGAAGCGGCCACCCACCCGGGTGAGCACCGGCACCGCGTGCCGCCCGGCGATCCGTTCGATGAAGACGAGTTGGAGGTCCTGCCGGACGGCGAGCTGGACGTTCTCGTGAGTCACCTCGTACAGGTCCTCCATGACCGGAAGGGCCATCTCCCGTAGCCCCAGACCCCTCGGAGCGAGCGAGCCCACCTCCCACAGCCGCAGGCCGATCCGGTACCGCCCGTCGTCGCCGCGCTCCAACGCACCCCACGCGACCAATTCCGCGGCCCGCCGGTGCACGGTGGGCAACGGCAGCCCAGCGCGCCGGGCCAGCTCGCTCAGGGTCAACGCCGGGCTGGCCGGACTGAACGCGTCGAGCAGCGCCAGCACCCTGCTCGTCACCGACCGCCCCGGTTGCCCGCGCCCCGCCATCATCCCCGCCCGCGCCGGCCGGTCACAGCTTCAGGACGAGCCGGGGCGTACGGGCCCGGGAAACGCAGATCATCACGGCGTCCCCAGCCGCCCGCTCCTGCTCGGTGAGCAGGGCGTCACGATGCTCCGGCACACCGGCGAGCACCGTGGTCTCGCAGGTGCCGCAGGTGCCCTCCCGGCAGGACGAGAGGACCTGCACGCCGGCCTGCTCCACCGCCTTCAGGATCGACGTACCCGGCGGCACGGTCACCGTTTTCCCGGAGAGCGCGAGTTCGACCTCGAACGCCGTCTCCTGCCCGCCGGTGCCGCCCGGCGGGGTGAAGCGCTCGACGTGCAGGCAGCCGGGCGGCCAGCCACGACAGTGCTCCTCCACCGCCTTGACCAGCGGCTCCGGGCCGCAGCAGTAGACGAGCCCGACGCCGGGCCCGCCCAGCAAGCCGGCCAGGTCGAGCAATCCGGTCTCGTCCTGCGGGTGCAGGCTCACCCGGTCGCCGTACCTCTCCCGCAGGGTTGCGGCGAAGGCCATGGTGGCG
Organism: Micromonospora sp. KC207; assembly: GCF_004348615.1. Classification (NCBI taxonomy): domain Bacteria; kingdom Bacillati; phylum Actinomycetota; class Actinomycetes; order Micromonosporales; family Micromonosporaceae; genus Micromonospora; species Micromonospora sp. KC207. Next base: position 3,776 of record NZ_SMKJ01000086.1, on the reverse strand, counting down.
CGGCTGCGTCCGCCGTACACCAGCCGCCAGTCGGCGCCCTCGGCGTCGGCGGCGGCCACCATCGGCACGATCGGGGTGATGCCGATGCCGCCGGCGACGAAAAGATAGCGCCGTGCCGCGACCAGCCGGAAGTTGTTGCGGGGGCCGCGCACCCGGACGGTGACGCCGACGGTGAGCCGCTCGTGTACCAACCGGGAGCCGCCGCGCCCACCCGGTTCGCGCTGCACCGCGATCCGCAGGGCGGACCGGTCCGCCGGGTCGCCGCAGAGGGAGTACTGGCGCACCAGCCCAGGGCCCAACTCCAGGTCGACGTGCGCGCCCGGCGTCCACTCCGGCAGGTCACCGCCGCCCGGGCGGCACAGGCTGATCGCGACGGCCTCCGCCGCCACCTGGTCCCGGCCCGCCACCACCAGCTCCGCACCGGTCAGCTCGTCCCCGGTCACGCCCGCACCGCCGGCCGCCTCGCCGGGCCGGGTGCCGGCACGGCCGCAGCCCGGTGGCCCTGCGGGTGGGCGAGCAGCCACTGCCACAACTCGACCGGCTCCTCGGCGAGGCGCTCGGCGCCGCAGTGGCAGACCCCGCGCAGGGTGTCGGTGCCCGGCAGCCAGTGGATCCGGTAGACCCGCATCCCGCTGGGCACGCCGGCTCGGGAACTCACCGCGCCGCTCCCACCGTCCCCGACCCGACCATCCGGGCCAGCAGCCGCCGGGCGGCCAGGCCACCGGTGTCGATGTTGATGCTCAGCTCCTGGTACCGGTCCGGCTCGGCCGCGATCACCTGCTCCAGGATGTTGAGCGCCGTCACGTCCTGCATGACCACGGTGTGGTTGCTGTGGTGGAGGTACTCGCTGACCGACTCGTCGTCGGTCGCGAAGTCACGCGCCACCGCCCAGAAGTCGTAGGTGGTGTGCTCGGTCGACGGGGTGATGGCGTACACGATCTCGGCGTGGAAGGCTGCGCTGTCCTCACCCTCGGCGGGCGGAAGGACGCCCCGCGGTGCGATCCGGCTGTGCAGGAGATAGAGGCAGGGCGGGTGGTACTCGATATCCTGCCACCGGGTGATCCGGCCCTGTATCCCGGTCGAGCGCGCGTAGAACGGTGGGCACTCGGCGTCGTCCATGTGCCGGCTGACGTAGACGATGCCCCGGTCCTCGTCCACCTCGGTGGTGATGGGGGTGTTCGCCACCTCTGGCGTGCCGATGTAGCCACCGTGCAGATAGGTCTCGTGGGACAGGTCCATGAGGTTGTCCACCAGCAGGCCGTACCGCGCGTTCAGCGACGCCATGCCGCGCACCACCGCGTACCGTGGGTCGGCCAGCCACGGCGCGCGGGGAATCGTGGCCGGGTCGGCCCGGTCCCGGTCGCCGATCCACACCCAGATGAGGGAGTCCTGCTCCACCACAGGGTAAGAGGTGACCCGCGCGGTACGCGGGATGCGCTGCTGACCCGGTACGAAGACACACGCGCCGGTCGGGTCGTAGGTGAAGCCGTGGTACCCACAGACGATCGTGTCTCCGTCGAGCCGGCTCTCCGACAGCGGGTAGCGCCGGTGCACGCACCGGTCGGCGAGCGCCACCGCCGCCCCGGCACCGGTGCGGTACAGCACCAGCGGCTCACCGAGCACCGTTCGGGCGAGCAGCCCCCGCCCGACCTCACTGCCGTAGGCCGCCACATACCACTGGTCACGGGCGAACGCCATGCGACCGGCCTCCCCTTGGACGAACGGCGATGGAGTCGAATCATCCCGTGCGGTGTCCACGGCGGGAACTGGAGCTTTCACTGAGTGGAAGCCGGAGGCCGCCTCCAACGAGCTGCTGGAGGTGCCACCGGGCGCGTCCTGGCATTATCCGGAGTCGATCCTGACCGGTCAGGTCAGCTGGCCTTGTACGTGAGGTAGTAGCCCTTCGGCCAACTGTGGAGGTTGTTGAGCTCGGACGCCTGGCCGCTGCAGTCGGGGGTCCGGTAGCCAGGGACGGTACGGAAGCCGCCGCTCCAGGCGAGCAGCCAGGTCGCGTCGGCCGGGACCGGACGGCAGACGCCGTCGGGTGTGGCCTGCCTGCCGACCACTTCGGTCGGGTAGCTCGAGTAGAAGACCAGGCCCGCGTCGGGGCTCTGGAACGGCTCGCCAGCGGCCGCAGGCGACGCCGGTAGCGTCGCGGTCAGCGTGGTGATCAGGACGGCGGCGAAACCTGCGGCGATCCGGTCGGCGGACTTGCGCATGAGTATCCTTCCGGGACGGCGTTCGAAGCCTGGTTCAGCCCAGGGCTAAAGTGATGCGTATCGATACAACGATCCATCGAGGAACTTTCCGTGTCAACCACACGAAAACGGATCTAGATATCGGCCCCACCATCAGTGGTAGCCCCGCATCTCCTCGGATGCCCCCAGCTACTTGGGCTGCCGACCCCTGGATGCTGTGCGGACGTGCACGCGTTCGCCTTGCCTGCCGATGAGGCTGAGGTACTCGACGGGGCCGGCGCTGGTGGCACCGAACCAGTGCGGGATGCGGGTGTCGAACTCGGCGGCGTCGCCGGGTTTGAGGATGAGGTCGTGCTCGCCCAGGACCAGCCGAAGCGTGCCGTTGAGGACGTAGGCCCAGTCGTAGCCCCCATGGGTGCGCAGGTCGGGCTCGGCGTCGTCGTCTCCGCGCGGGAGGACGAACTTGTATGCCTGGATGCCTCCGGGCCTGCGCGTCAGCGGCAGGATCGTTGATCCGTCGCCGCACGCGATCGGACGCAGGTTGATGCGAGGGTTGCCGGTGGCCGGTGCGTCGACGAGCTCGTCGAGGCTCACGCCGTAGGCGCGGGCGAGCGGCAGGAGTTGCTCGAGCGTGGGCCGCCGCAGGCCGGCCTCGAGCCGGGAGAGCGTGCTGGTGGAGATGCCCGTCTGGTCGGCCAGGTCGGCCAGGGTGATCTCGCGCCGTTGCCGTAGCTGCTTGAGCCTCGGCCCGACGGCATCGAGCGTGCGCTCCACGGTGTCGTCCATGCCGTCCAGTTTGCCATTTGGCAACAGGCTTTGCCGGCAGGCCTTCGCGGTCGTCACCATCGCTGGACCTGGTGAGACGAACGCGAAAGGACGACCGATGACGCACGAGTTCGACAAGGAGTACTGGGAACAGCACTGGCAGCGGGGAAGCGGCGACGGTCGCGGATACATGGGCGGAAACCCACCGAACCCGTATCTTGCTCGTGAGACAAGCGGGCTGGCGCCGGGCACGGCGTTGGACGCGGGGTGCGGTGCCGGCGCCGAGGCGATCTGGCTCGCCTCACGCGGGTGGCAGGTGACCGCCGTCGACATCTCGGCCGAGGCACTCGCCCGCGCCGCGCAGCGGGCGACGGCGAGCGACGCGTCCGAGCGCCTGCGGTGGATCGAGGCGGACGCGAGCGTCTAGGGCCCGGGCACGCGGTTCGACCTGGTCACAACCCACTATGCCCACCCTGCGATGCCGCAGCTGCAGTTCTACGACCGCGTCGCCGGCTGGGTGGCATCCGGCGGCACCCTGCTGATCGTCGCTCACCTCCACACGCACGAGACCAGCGGCGGCGACCAGCACAGCCACGGGACAAGACACCATCCGCCCGCCGAGGCGTCGGCCACCGCCGCGGCCGTCACTGCGCGTCTGGACGAGACCGCCTGGCAGGTCGTCACCGCCGAGGAGACCCACCGGACGATCATCGGTCACGGCGGCGCGGAGGTCTCCCTCCACGACGTCGTCGTGCGGGCCACCCGGCGCCACTAGCCACCCCATCCGCCACGGGCACCGGGCTCCTGCTCCGG
>NZ_SMKJ01000085.1:0-22284 GCF_004348615.1 Micromonospora sp. KC207 | reverse complement strand
GGGCGGTGGTGGTGCCGTGGCTGGCGACCAGGGGCCGCCCGGCCGACAAGCCGCTCACCGACCGGGTGACCGAGGGCACCCGTTACCGCAAGCTCACCGCCGACCTGGTCCGCCGGGCGCTCACCTCCCTGCAACTGACGGCCATCAACTCTGCGGTGGCCAAGGACCCGAAGGCGATCAGCTTCCCCGTGGACATTCACCGCGACGGCCCCGGTCACCTCGCGGTGGTGGATTTGCCGTTCGGGGTGGAAGCCGCCGAGGTCGTCGCCCGCCGGGGCCGGCTGGCATCGGCGATGCGGCTGCCGCTGGATCAGGTGTGGCCGGAACCGGCCCCCGGGCACACGGCGGCGGACATTGGCGTGCCGTTGACCACCGTCGCGGACGGCCGCACGCCGTGGGAGGTGTTCGCCGATGAGCGCATCATCGGGAACTCTCGGATCGCGCCATGCTCGAAGCTGCTCAAACAGGTGCCCTGCCGTCGCTGGCTGGAAGACCACACCACGCCCGAGGCCACCACGGTTTACGTAGGAATCGACTGGACCGAAACTCACCGCCTGGCCGCGATCGAGCGTGGCTATCTGCCATGGGCGGTCAGACTGCCATGGGCGGTCAGAGCGCCGCTGTACGACCCGCCCTACAGCGACAAGGCCGAACTACTCGACGCCGCCCGCAAGGCCGGCATCACGCCGCCCCGTCTCTACGACCTCGGGTTTGCCCACAACTTCTCTCCACAGTTCGCTGATGTCTCAGTTTCATCGACCTCGGCCGCATCCTCCCCTTTCCCCGATGCGTGGATCATGACGTTGGCAACGACGGTGATGATGCGGGTGGCGGATGGAGCTGTTCTTCGTACGTCGGCGGCTGGCCGCAGACGCGGCGGTGGCTGGCGGTCCGTCCGGTGCAACGGTGCGGCAGATCCTGGATCATCGCGCCCTGCCGGACGGGTTGCCGGTCTTGCTCGATGCCCGGATGCTGCCGGTGGAACCTATCTGTTCCTGGTTTCGGCATCTGGCGTACGAGTTGCTGGAGCCGGAGACGCTGCGGTGCTACGCCTACATCGTCCGGCGGTTGGTGGTGTTCCTGATCGAGCGCGGCAGCGACGTTCTCTCGGCGACCGAGACGGACCTGATCGCTTACCGCACGGCCCGCACTGAGCATCAACGGCAGCCGGTCGACGACGCGACCTGGCGGCGCGAGGCTGCGGTACTCAACGCGCTTTTCTCGTGGCTGGTGGAGCAGGGCCGTATGCGGCGGCGGCCGTTTCGAGTGCCGCGGCGTGGCAGTCCACTGGGTGGCGCGCCGCGCAAGGAAATGCAGATCCGGCACCTCACGCTGCCGCAGTACCAGTACTGGCGCGACGTGGGAATGGGCGGTCACCGGCCGGGTGCTGAGGTCGATCCCGGTTTCCGGGGGTGGGCTCCGCACCGGCATCGCGCCGCGGTGGAGCTGGCGCTGCTCACGGGCATGCGCAAGCAGGAGTGGTCGACGCTGTTGTTACCGGAGCTGGGTGAGGGCTGGCGCCGCCCGGCTGACCCCGTTGACCTCGCGGTGCAGGCGTGCGCGAAGTACCGGCGCCGACGCGTGGTCTACGTGCCGGTGGCCGCACTGCGCATGCAGGATGTCTACCTGTTACTGGAGCGCCCCGACTTGGTGCGCCGATCGGCTCGGGCATTGGCTACGCGGCGTGCTGATCTGTTCGTCGTCGACCGCATCGATCACGAGGCCGGCCGCGTCCACGGAGTTTTGGACGGAGCACGGCGCGTCTTCGCGATGCAGGCGATGGGCCCGGCGCTGCGGCGCATCACGGTGCGCGAGACGGACGGCGGTTTGGAGGCGCTGGCCGTGTTCCTCGGGCACGGCGGGTTGATGCTGGGGCCGTCGTCGTGGGATCGGATCCGGTTGGACGCGTGGCGGCGCACGCAGCGGCACGCCGTCGACGATCCGGGGGCGCCGGTCCTGCCGCCACGCCCGTGGCGGTTCCACGATCTGCGACACACCTTCTGCTTGCAGTTGCTGAAGTATCTGACGCGCGTCGCGCTCGGCCGTGGAGCTCGGCAGGAGAGTCGGCTGCCGAGCTTGCCCGAGCATGTGGCGTTCAACCCGCTGCTGGTGGTGCAACGGCGGATGGGGCACGCCAGCCCGTCAACGACCTACCTCTATCTGCGCTATCTGGAGGATCCGCTGAACTACGTGGACGAAGCGTTTCGGCAGTGGGCTGAACACGAGGACGCAAGTTACGCCGACATCGCGACACGGGCGCTGGAGGCCGCTGATGCCGCGCAAGGGTGAGTTCGCTCGGGCATGGGTGCAGCCGCCCGTCGTTGATCCGCCGCCGTCGCGGATCGGCCCTCGGGTCGTGCAGGCTCCGGCGAACGCCACCCGTCCAGGCGGCGTGATCGCGGTGGACCCGTCGCCGTTTCGTTGCGCTGGCCTGGTCGGTGAGTTGGCCGATGAGTGGGTGTCCTACGCCCGGTTAACCGGGAGCAAGCGCCTGACGCTCGGGGACTATCGGACAGCGATCGTTCGGTTCGCGACCTGGCTCGATCGCCACGCCGAGCGCCCGGAGTCGCTCACGTTCGCTGCGGCCGCCCCGGATGTCGCGGCATTGATCCGCGACTGGGCGCGGCAACTGCCCGCCGCTTTTCGGCCCGGTTCGCCGCGGCCGGCGCAGCTGACGGAGAACATTCGGGCGCTGATCAGGCTGCGCGCCCAGCGCGAAGATGTTGTGGTTGGTGACGAGGTTAGGCGTCTGCTGGTTGGGCCGCCGCTGGTGCGTCGAGGACGCACGCAGGAACTCGATGAGTTCACCCGCCAGGATCGCAAGACACTGGTCCGGGCGGCCTGGGCCGACGTCCGAGCGCTGGAGGAACGCCTCGCCCGCGGAGCCGCGCTGCTGGAGGCTGCGGACGGTGATCCGTTCCGGCACGGGCCAAGCCTGGCGAATCTGCTCTGGACGGTCGCTCATGACGCCGAGAGGCTGCCGAGCTTCAGTGACCTGCTCCCGTTGTTCCCGTCCTGGCCGGCGCCGCTGCGAGAAATGGTGGACCTGCGCGGCCGACGGGTGCGTCCGAACACCGCGATCTGGCAGCTGAGCTCTGCGCTGGCGAGCCTGCTGTTTCCCCGTGCGGAGGACCTGCAGGCGTTCCGGGTTCTGCTGGTCGCCGCCACCGGTCACGCGCCGGAGGAGCTGACGGCCCTGACGGAACAGGACATCGAGTTCACCGACGGCGGCGTGCGGCTGACGCTGACGAAGCTGCGTGCTCGCCAGATCCGGTATCGGATGTTCCGCACCCGCGAAACAGTCGCACACGACGCCTACGGGCCGGTGGATACTGCCGAAGTTCTTCGCCGCCTCACCGCAGTCGGCCAGCAAGCCCGCGACGCTCTCGGGCGGCAGCCGGCGCCGCTGTTTACCTGCGCGACAGTGTGGCATTCGGGGCAGCTACGGCTGCGGACGTTCAACTCTGGCGGCCAAGGCCACTTCGGGGACTGGGTCCGCGATCGCGGCCTGACGATCTCCGGCCGGCTCGACCTGCGCAGGATGCGCAAGACGGTCAAGGTGGAGAAGGCCGTCACGCTGCGCGGCAGCATCTCGGACCTGGCCGACGACCACACCGCCGAGACGTTCTGGGGGCACTACGCGCACGGCACCACGCTGCACCTGATCTCCGCGCAGGCGATCACCAGAGCGCAACGCACCTGGCTAGACCGGGCTCTGGCCGGCCCGATCGTTCTCGACGAGCCGGCCACCGAGCACCTGGACGACGATCGGGCGCTGCACGCGCTCGGGCTGACTCGCGAACAGGTCGAGCAACTTCGGGCCGGCGAGATGGACATGGGCGTCACCGACTGCCGCAGCCCGTACTCCTCGCCGTACACCAAGACCGGCGAGCTGTGCTCGGTGGCGCCGCTGCGCTGCTTGGAATGCCGCAACGCGATCATCCTGCCGTCGAACCTGCCGCAACTGCTGTTGTTCGCCGATCACCTCGCCGCGCCCCGCAACCGGCTGCCGCCACCTGCGTTCCACGCGGCATGGGGGCAGAGCGAGGCCAACCTGCACGCGTTGCTCGCCGAGCGTTCCCCGACCGAGATCGACGCAGCCCGCCGCCGGATCACCCAGACCGGGCTACGCCTTCAGCTGCCGCTCGCCGCGTTCACGGAGTTCGACCGATGACCCAGCCCGCCCTCGCCGCGCCGTTGCCGAGCGGCCGTTTCGCTGACACCGAGCCAGTGCTGCAATCGCATCCGCTACTCGAAGGCGAGATCGTGACCGTGTTCGGCCGCACCGACCAGTGGCCGTTCACCGCGACCCGCCGACCGGCGAACGTCAACCCATCAGCATGGCGCGCCAACTTCACCGGCCTCGACCCGGTCTGGAACCTGCGGGCCCGGGAGTGCGCTATGGCGCTGCTCAACCCGGCCCATCCCATCGTGCTTGCAGCCGGCGTCAACCTCGGGGACAAGCCCGCCAGTTGCAGCACGCTCTTCCACCACGTCGAGCTGTTACGCCGGCTGGCTGCCTGGGCCACGGCGAAAGGGTTGCCGCCCGAACTCAGCCGCTGGAGCGATGACGACGCCCGCGGCTGGATCGACCACCACCGGCCGAACGTTGCCCCGAGCACGCTGATGCCGTTCATCTCCGTTGTCAAGCTGCTGCACCAGCTCGGCCCGCTGCTCACCGGCGGCGGCCTCGCCACCGACCCCTGGCCGGGCCGGCCCGCGCGCAACATCGCCCAGTACACCAACGAGCCCGGCCTACGGACCCGCAACATCGCTCCGCCCGTCTGGCACGCGCTGGTCAAGGCGGCATGGACCTACGTGGACGTCCTGGCCCCCGACATTCTCGCTGCCCGGCAGCGCCTGGCCGAGCTTGAGAGCGCAGCACTGCCCACCAGCACCGGGTTGGAGGACCGCGTGGCGACCTACCTCGCCGATCCGGCCAACCCCATCCCGCTGCACATCGAGCGCTACCTGAACCACACCAGGACCCGCCGGGGACCATCACAGGTCAGGCCCGGCACCGAGATCAACTGGACGCTGCTCGGCCTGATGCTCGGCATCTCGCGGTCACAGCGGACCATGACCAGCGGCAACCGCAAATCGGTGCAGCGCGTGCGCCGCCACGTCGAGGACGCGCTGCGTGCTGATCCGGCCCGCGGCGTCACCGGCGGCCTGCTCGACCGTTACGCACACGTCACTCGGCTCGACGGCAGCCAAGGGCCTTGGCACCCGGGACTGTGCCCGCGCGGGGTTCTGGACGAATCCACCGCGCTGCGAGCGGCCTGCTACTGCTTCGTCGCCGCGCTGAGCATGATGCGCGACTCTGAAATCCGCGAGATCGCCCGAGACGCCGTCGGCGAGTTCTACGGCGCACCCGCCGTCGCCTCGATCAAACGCAAACACGACCAAAACCAACCGCGCGAACACTGGTGGATCATCGATCCCGTCGCGCAGGCCATCCGCGTCGCCGAGCAGCTGTCCGACCATCCCGAGCTGATCTTCGGCAGCGTCAACGACCGGGCCGGGCGCCTCGACCTCGCCACCAGCGACGCCGGGTTCCGCAGCGGAGTCGTCGTCACCAACTTCATCGACCACGTCAACGAAACCAGCGACTCGACCGGACTCATCATCCCCGCCGGGCATGTCGCGCCGCACATGTTCCGCAAGACCATGGCCATGCTCGCTGGAACCGAGCCCAGCTCCGAGATCGCCCTCGGCATCCAACTCAAGCACGCCGCCGTCCGTGCCCTGGCCAACCGCTCGACCCCTGGCTACGCTGCGAGCGACAACTCGTGGGCAGTCCTGCTGGACACCGCACTCGAAGAGGCTCGATTCACCCACCTGCGCGAGCTCTACGACGAGCACCAGGTTGGCCACAGCATCGGGACAGGGCCGGCGGCCGAGCGTCTCTCCAGTGCCTTCCGAGCCGTCCAGCAGACCGCGCTGGCCCGCCGAGGTGACGCCCGCACCGAATACGACCTGCTCCGCAAAGCCAGCATTTCACTACGGTTCGGCAAGCTCAACCATTGCCTGTTCGACGACAACAGTCCGGCTGGAGCCAAATGCCTCGAAGGCACGATCGTGCCGCCCGGCCACCGCGGTCCCATGATCGACCGATGTCAACCAGGGCGCTGCGCCAACAGCCTGATCACCGACGACCACCTGCCCCTCTGGCAGAGCGAGCGCCACAATCTGCTGACGTTGCTGGATGCGCCCAAGCTCGCCTCCTGCCGCCGGGCCGCCCTACAACAGCAGCTCGACGACGTCGAGCAGGTCATCGCCAAGGCGAGCGCATGACCGTGTCCCCGACAACGGAGAAGGCGCTCCGCGACGCGATGACCCGCCTGCTGAACGGCAGCGCCCGTCGCACCGATGGAAGACTCACCAAGGAGAACCTCTACCGCGAAGCCGGAGTCAGCCGGGCCACTATGAACCGAGCGCCCGACATCCTCGCCGCATGGGACATCGCCGTCGCCGACCGCACCGACCCCAAGCCGCCACGCGACGTCGTCGGAGAACTTGAGAACCTACGCACACAACTGCGCCGCAAGACAGGCGAATGCGCCCGTCTCCAGGAGCGCCTGGCCGCCGCCGCGACCACAATCGCCGCGCTGCACCACGACAACAACGCGCTGCTCGACGAACTCGCCCGGCACCGGTCCGCCAACGTCACTCCGATCGCATGACCGAACACCCCTCTCCCAACCGAGCCGAACGCGAGGCACTCAACGCCGCGCTACCGCAAGCCGTCCGAAAATCAGGCGAGCGCGTCAACGATCTGTGCGTGGCCAGCCCCGACCGCTCGGGCGCTAGAGTGCCGCCGTGAGCAAGCAGTTGGTACGTGACGCATATTCGTCCATGTCAGAGCAGTACATCGCCCTGTTCGACGGTGACTGGCAGGCCCACGAGGACGACATGGCCCTCGTCCGGGACCACCTTGCCGGCCTCGACGGCATGGTGTTCGACCTCGGTTGCGGACCCGGCCATTGGGCCGCCTACCTGCACTCGCTCGGCACCGACGTGACCGGCATCGACCTGGTCCATGAGTTCATCGACCACGCCCGGACGAACTTCCCCGGGCCGGAGTTCCGGCTCGGCTCCATGACCGAACTAGACGTCCCCGACCACTCGGTGGCCGGCATCCTCTCCTGGTATTCGACAATTCACCTGCCGCCACAGGAGCTGGACCGAGTACTCACCGAATTCCGCCGGATGCTGACCCCATCCGGGAGGTTGGTGATCGGCTTCTTCGACAGCGACGACGAGGTTGCCGAGTTCGACCACAAGGTCCTTACGGCGTTCCGCTGGCCGGTAGACGAGTTCTCCGCCCGCCTGACAAAGGCCGGTTTCACCGAACTCCAGCGCCTACAACAGCAGCTCCCGGACCGCCCAGACCGCAAATACGCCGCCATCGCCGCAAGCGCCAGCTGAGTACGCTGCACAAAGTCAACATCTGGACGACGACGGCGGTTCGGCTGGGCCCAATCGCGGTCAGGGATGCTCCGCGCCGAGACGGACGTCACACCACATCAGACCGCCGCACTCCGACACTTTGACGCCAAGCGACAAGCCCGGTTGGCCATCAGTTCGAACCCCGGAAGGCCGGGCAGACACCGGTTGCATAGTCTGCCCGGCCCAGCAGTTGGGCAACGAACGGCTGTCTCATGAGACAGCCGGATTCTGGAGAACACAACAACTGCGGTGGCGCATGCGTCAGGGGCGGCCAGGCGCAGTGGGCGCACCTGTTGACGATCTTCCCCGACCGGTACGCCGCCAACGAAACCGCCGAACAGCGCATGCGCCGCGATCTCGGCAAGAACGTCGCCACCCTCCGCGACCGCCGAGGCGGCACCGTCCGCCCCCTACCGCTCACCGAACTACGCCACCGCATCACCAGCAACGCCACCAACACCGAGGCCGCCTACGACCCCAACGACTGGGGCGGCTGCGGCTGCTTCACCAGCACCGAAGAGGACACCATGTCACCAGCTCCCCGCCTCCATCTCGTCACCGACCGCCCGCAAGCCACCAGCGGCCAGGAAACAGCGGGCGGCCCACTCTGGGATGTTCCAGTGCCCCTGACCGGGCCGAGCGCCGCGCCGCCGCCGTTCCCGGTCGACGTGTTTCCCCGCTGGCTCGGCGACATGGTGACCGGCGTCGCCCGGTTTACCCAGACCGATCCCGCCATGGCCGGCACCCTCGCCGTCGCAGTCCTCTCTGCCTGCGCGGGTGGGCGGTTGGAGGTGGAGCCGGTGGCCGGGTGGCGCGAGCCGGTGAACGTGTTCGCCGCCGTCATCGCCGGCCCCGGCGAACGCAAGAGCCCTGTTCACCGCGCCATGACAGCACCGCTGTTCGCCGCGCAGTCCACGCTGTCCGAGGCGATGCGCCCGAGAATCGCCGAGGCCGCCGCACTGCGCGACATCGCCGACCGGCAAGCCGAACAGGCCAAAGCCGCCGCCGCGAAGGCCACCGACCCGGGCAAGCGCGACGACGCCGCCGCCGAGGCGGTGGCCGCCGCCATCGCCGCCGAGGCCATCACGGTTCCCGGCCTGCCGAAACTGATCGTGGACGACGCCACCCCGGAAGTCCTCATCAACCTGATGGCCGCCAACGGCGGACGCATGGCGATCATCTCCGATGAGGGCGGCATCTTCGACACCCTCGCCGGCCGCTACTCCGGCGCACCCAACCTCGACCCCTACCTCAAGGGGCACGCGGGACAACCGATGAGCAACGAACGGGTCACCCGCGAGGCTGCCGCCGTCGACAAGCCCGCGCTGACCGTGTGCGTGATGGCGCAACCGAGCGTGCTGCGCAAGTTCGGCGGTAACGCCGACCTGGCCGGACGCGGCCTGCCGGCCCGGTTCCTGTTCGCGCTCCCGCGCTCCCTCGCCGGATATCGGGCCGTGGACATGCCCCCGGTCCCCGAGCCGGTGACCGCCGGCTACCGGCACCGGATACACGACCTGGCCGCCACCCTCGCCGAGTGGGAAGACCGTGCCGTCGTCGTCCTCACCCCCGAGGCCGGCACCGTGCGGCGGGCCGCCGCCGAACAGGTGGAGGCCGAGCTACGCCCCGGCGGCAGCCTCTACGACATGCGCGAGTGGGGCAACAAGCTCTCCGGCGCAACGCTGCGCCTGGCCGGGCTGCTGCACGTCGCCCACCACCCCGCCGACGCCTGGCGGCAACCCATCGACGCCGACCGCATGGCCGACGCCGTACGCCTCGCCGAGTTCTTCGCCGCGCACTACCGGGCGGCGCTCACCACCATCGGCAGTGACACCGCGATCGAGAACGCCCGCTACGTGCTCGGCGTGCTCACCACCAAGGGCATGACCACCTTCACCCGCCGGGAACTGCACCGCAAGGTGTCCCGCCGGCTCCCGAAGTCCGACGAGGTGTCGGCGGTGCTCGCCGAACTGGCCGCCCTCGGGTGGGTCCGCAACGGCGCGGACGGTCGATACGAGCTGCACCCCCGCGCCACGGCGGAGGACCCCGGAAGCGTTGACACGCTGACACCCACCCCCCACGGCGACGTTTCCGCAGCTCACGACGGGCACGAAGCTGTCAACGGCCCGCGTTGACACCCGCTGACAGGCGTTGACACCTGCCGACCAATCAGGGCTGCGACCGCTCCCCGATCCGAAGCGTCTTTCCCAGGATCAGGCCCCCGGCAATCGCGAGCGGATAGCCGAAGAACAACGCGAAAGGCGCGACGAAGACGGCCGTAGTAGTCACCGCCAGCCCAGCGGCGATAAGCCCACCACCAACGGCAAGCCCTACCCCACGCTTCGTCATGCGGTGAGTCAAGCAACTCATCACCTCACAGGCAAGCGAACTGCCGGTCCTACCACCCGCTGCCGCCCTGTCAACGGGTGTCAACGCCTGTCAACGCCGGGCGTTGACACCCCAACACCGCCCCTGACCTGCCGAAACCTTCGCAGATCGGCGGATTGTCAACGTGTCAACGCCTCCCGGCCACCTCCCCGACAGCGCCGCCACGCCCACCGGCCGCCAGCACCCCCAAGGAAGGCCCGCTGAGAGCCCCCGAGAGCGGTACGCCCTACGTGTCCTACCGGCTCATGCGCTCGATCAGCGAACGCGCTCGCTGGCGTACCGAACTACTCGCCGCGAAGGACCGGGCCGAGCAGGGACCCGCAGACCTTTCGGCAACTCAGCACATCGCACCACAGCACGACGGGGAGGAAGATCAAGTTGGACGAGGTCCTTACGATCGAGCAGGCAGCGGCCCGGATCAACATGAGTGAGCGCTACGTGCGTCGCCTGGTCGCCGAACGGCGTATCCCGTTCCACAAGCTCGGGCGCAGCGTCCGAATCAAGGCCGCTGACCTCGCTCCACACGTCGAGTCCGGGCGGGTGGAACCGCTGACCGCCTCCGGGGTGTGGCGTGACCTTCAGCGGGTGGCCTGATGGCGAACAAGGAAGGGCATCGGCGGTTCGGCAACGTGCGCAAGCTGCCGTCCGGGCGGTACCAGGCGCGGTACCCGGGGCCGGCCGGACGGTCGGATGCGAAACGCGCCGGAGACGTTCACCCGGAAGTCGGACGCCGACCGGTACCTGACGCTCGTCGAGGCGCAGATGGTGCGGCGGGAGTGGGTCGATCCGGACTTGGCCAAGGTGAAGCTCGACGACTACGCACGGCGGTGGATCGAACAGCGGCCGAACCTGCGGCCCCGGACCGTCCACCTGTACGGCTGGCTCCTGGAAAAGCACATCGTCCCGTACCTCGGCGGAACGGAGCTGGGTCGGCTGGACACGCCGATGGTCCGCGACTGGCGGGCGGAGCTGCTCGGCAACGGCGTCTCGGTGAGCATGGCGGCCAAGGCGTACCGGCTGCTGCGCGCGGTGCTGATGACGGCGGTCAAGGAAGACGAGATTCTGACCCGGAACCCGTGCCGAATACCCGGTGCCGACCAGGAGAAGGCCGCAGAACGGCCGGTGCTCACGCTCGCCCAAGTCTTCAAGCTGGCCGACATCGTGCCGCCCCGGTATCGCGCCCTGGTCCTGGTGACGGCCTTCGGGTGCCTGCGCTGGGGCGAGGTGTCCGCGCTGCAACGGCAGGACATCGACGCTGCGGCCGGCACGATCAGGATCAGGCAGGCGTACACCGAACAGCGTGGGGTCGGCCTGGTGCTCGGGCCGCCAAAGTCCCGGGCCGGTCGGCGCACGGTCACTCTGCCCCCAGCGGTCGTCGAGGTCGTCCGTGACCACCTGGCGGCCGAGGTCGACGACAACCCGGACGCGTTCGTCTTCACGACCGAGAGTGGGCGCCCGATCTGGCGGGGCAACCTGAACAAGCTCATCGCCTGGAAGGCGAGCGTGTCCAGCATCGGACAGCCGAACCTGCACTTCCACGACCTGCGGCACACCGGGAACACTTTCGCCGCCCGGACCGGGGCGAGCACCCGCGACCTGATGGCCCGGATGGGTCACGACTCGCCGCAGGCGGCGCTGATCTACCAGCACGCGACGGCCGAAGCTGACCGCGCCATCGCCCAGGCGCTGCACGAGGCGGTGCGCACGGACCGGAAGAAGGGCAGGAAGTCCGACGCCAAAGGCAAGCGCAAGGACAAGCCGGGCAAGAAGAGCAAGAAGGACGGCGACAGGTGAGGCTAGCCGCCCGGTGCCGCCTCTGGCAGCTCGGCCGGCCGGTAGGCGCTAGCTCGGTCGACCACCTCGGCGGCTGTCAGTTCCGGGTTGACTGCGAAGATCATCTCGGAGATGTCCGGGTAGTCGAGGTCACGTTCGAGCCGGTCGAGCCAGTCGTTCAGCTCGGCATGGTCGGCGTAGTCAAGCCGCATGATCAGCGTCACGAGCCGGATCGCTTCGTCTCGGGTCAGCTTCCCGGGCAAGCCGCCCTCCGACCTGGCTAATGGCACGCTAATGGCACGCCGCATGATCGTTGACCTTGGAAACTCGAAGGCCCTGGCTCGGGACTTGCGTCCTGGCCAGGGCCTTCATGCGTTGGAGCGGGTGACGGGAATCGAACCCGCACTGTCAGCTTGGGAAGCTGATGTTCTGCCATTGAACTACACCCGCAGGCGGACCCACTGTACCCGACGCCGCCGCCGCGTGCACCCAGGTACCCCCTCGCGCGCTCCCGGCTCCCACCCGCCTCGACGCCCGGGCCGCCCCAAGATCCCGCAGGCCATCGGCGGTCCACAAAGTTTCATCGTCGCAACACATGACCATTCTCAAATCCCTCGATCGGTTGTAACGTCTCCCGCACGTTCAAACCACGGCGCGATATACCCCCTGTCGCGCCGCCAGAAAGAGGTGGGCCCATGGGACTCCGTCCCAACCTGCTGACCCGGCGCACCGCCGGCGTCGCGTCGACGTCCCTCGCACTGCTGCTCAGCACCGCCGCCGTGGGTCTCGTCCCGGCCGCTTCGGCCTTCTCCGCCGCCCCGGCGGAGGTCTGCGTTGAGCCGGCCGACGCCTACTCGGACGCCCGGGTGAAGGCCGGCGCGCACACCAAGCGCGAGCCGAACGAGCTGACCGCCAAGGAGACCCGCGAGCGGGAGGCCGACCTCGCCGCCGCCCTGCGCGAGCGAGCCAACTTCCGGGCCGGTGCCGGCGCCAGCGCCCTCGCCACCGTGACCGTCCCCGTCATCGTGCACGTCATCCAGGAGGACAGCACCCGTGCCGGCGGCAACATCCCGGACTCGCTGATCAACTCGCAGATCAGTGTGCTGAACCAGGCATACAGCGGCGCCACCGGCGGCGCGGCGACCGCCTTCAGCTTCCAGCTCCAGAGGATCAACCGGGTGACCAACCCGGCGTGGTACCCGATCGTGCAGGGCTCCTCGGCCGAGCGCTCGATGAAGTCCTCGCTGCGCGAGGGCGGCAAGAACACGCTGAACATGTACCTCGGCGAGCTGAGCGACGGTTTGCTCGGCTGGGCCACCTTCCCGAAGCGCCGGCTGGACAGCATGGACGGCGTCGTCGTGCTGAGCGAGTCGCTGCCGGGCGGCACCGCCACCAACTACAACCAGGGCGACACCGGAACCCACGAGGTCGGCCACTGGCTGAACCTGTACCACACCTTCCAGGGCGGCTGCTCCGGCTCGGGCGACAGCGTGAGCGACACCCCGGCGGAGGCCTCGCCGGCGTACCAGTGCCCGACCGGGCGGGACACCTGCACCGCGACCGGCCTGGACCCGATCACCAACTTCATGGACTACACCTACGACTCGTGCATGTACCAGTTCACCGCCGGCCAGGCGGACCGGATGCTGACCGCGTGGAACGCGTACCGCGCGGCCTGACGTACCGCTGTCGCTGATCACACCCCGGTGCCGGCTCCGTCTCGCGACGGGGCCGGCACCGGCGTCTGTCGGGGTCAGGCCGCCGCGCGGTGGGCACCGCGCCCGCCGTGGGCCGACCGCCGATCCGGTACGCCCACAGCGGCACCGCCCGAGACGGGGCTCGCGGCATCGGCGGCCCGGGGGTCGAGCCAGACCTGCACGGCCGGCCGGCCCGTCCCCTCGCCGGGGCGGACGGTGCCGACGTCGCCGCGCCGGGCCAGCATCGCCACGTCGACGGTGAACTCGAAGAGCCGCCAGTCGACCTGCGGGGCGGCCCGCCCGATCTCGGCGAGCCGGGCCACCCGGGCCTGATCGGTCACCGGCCTGGCCTGCCCGGCCACGTACGCCTCGTCGTCGCTGTCCTCCGGCGGGAAGGAGTGCAGCGCGTAGCGGCCGTCGCGTTCGAGGTCGCGCCGCTTCGGCGAGTCGACGACGAAGCAGTAGAGCCCGTCGTCGGTGATCACCGGGGAGACCGGGTGCACCCGGGGCCCACCGTCGGCACGGACGGTGGCCAGGTAGCCGAAGCCCGGCCCGTACTGCTGCATGAGGTGACGGATCCCGTCGGCGAGTCGTGGCTCGTCAGCGGCGAATTCGGACCAGGAAGCCATGCGGACATCTTATCGAACACCTGTACGACGCGCGAAGCGCCACGCGCGGGTCGGGGCGTACCGATCGCCGGCCTGCTGACCAGCCTCGCTATGGTGTTGCGATGCTGCTCTCCGACCGCGACCTCGTCGCCGAGCTGAAGGCCGGCACGCTCGCGCTGGAGCCGTTCGAGCCGACCCTGGTGCAGCCGTCGAGCATCGACGTACGCCTCGACAAGCTCTTCCGGGTCTTCAACAACCACCTCTACACGCACATCGACCCGTCGCTGCAACAGGACGACCTGACCTCCATGATCGAGGTGCCCGACGGCGAGCCGTTCGTGCTGCACCCGGGCGAGTTCGTGCTCGCCTCCACGCTGGAGGTGATCTCGCTCGGCGACCAGCTCGCGGGCCGACTGGAGGGCAAGAGCTCGCTGGGCCGGCTGGGACTGCTCACCCACTCCACGGCCGGCTTCATCGACCCGGGCTTCTCCGGGCACGTCACGCTGGAGCTGTCCAACGTGGCGAACCTGCCGATCACGCTCTGGCCGGGCATGAAGATCGGCCAACTCTGCATCTTCCGGCTGTCCTCGCCGGCCGAGCACCCGTACGGGTCGGCCGTCTACGGCTCGCGGTACCAGGGCCAGCGCGGCCCGACCCCGAGCCGCTCCTGGCAGAACTGGCGCACCTGGCCGACCCGCTGACGCCGCACGGAGTGTGAGAAGGGGCCCCTTCTCGACCGTATGCGTTGAGAAGGGGCCCCTCCTTGCACCTCAGTCGGGGCGGCCGAAGCTGTGGATCGGGCCGTCGTCGACGCGCTTCATCCTCACCGGAACGCCGGCCCGGGAGGCGTGCACCACCCAGCCGCCGCCCACGTACATGCCTACGTGGTGCAGGTCGGCGTAGTAGAAGACCAGGTCGCCGGGGCGCAAGTCGGCGCGGCTGACCCGGGCGGTCACCGACCGCTGCTGGGCCGCGTTGTGCGGCAGCGAGACCCCGGCCTTGGCCCACGCGGCCAGCATCAGGCCCGAGCAGTCGTACGAGTTGGGGCCCTCGGCGCCCCAGACGTAGGGCTTGCCGATCTGGGCGCAGGCGAACTTCACCGCCGTCCCCGCGCCGCCACCCGGGTAGGACGCCGGGCAGGGGGCGGGCCGCAGCGGGCCGCCACCGCCGTTGCCGTACACCTTCAGCCGCAGCTTCTGTAGGCGGTCGATCTCGGTGTTGATCTGCTTCTTCTTCGCGGCGAGCTGGGCCTCGGCGCGGGCGAGCTGGGTGACCATCTCGTCGAGGGGCTTCTTCTTCGCGGCCAGCTCGTCGCGGAGGTCGACGACCGCCTGGACGTCGCGCTGCTGGCGCTGGGCGAACTGGTCGAGCATCTCCAGTTGCCCCAGCATCTGGCTGGGCGTACGGCTGCCGAGCAGGGCGTTCACCGTCGAGATGTTGTCGCCCTTGTACGCCTCGACGGCGAGGCCGCCGACCTTCTCCATCGCCTCGTCCACCTGACGCTGGAGGGGCCCGATCCGCGCGGCGAGCGCGTCGGCCTGCTTGCGCTTGGCGGCCAGGTCCTGGCGGGTGGCGTTGTGCCGCTCGATGAGCGGTTCGAGCTTGTTCCAGTCCTCGTCGATCTGCCGCTCGATCTCGGCGACCGAGGGGTCGGCGTAGGCCACGGTCGGGGTGCCGGTCAGGACGACGGCGACTCCGGCCAGGGCGGCGAGGAAAGTGGTCAAGCGTGACCAACGGGTGCGCGGCGCAGCCGGCATGCGGTCGGCGTCGGCCGACCGGCGTGACGGGCACCGCGAGGCATGATATGCCACCGGGCTCCGTGTCTCCTTCTTCCGCTACCGCCTACCGAGTTAGCTGACGGGTTCGGGCGGGAAGGGAGAGCGCCCTACCGCAGCACCGCTGCGGATTCACCCCGGCGTACCTGGGTCCCCGGCTCGCCCGGAGGCGACTCGGCGGTGTCGTACCGTCACCGCCCGGCTGGGCGGTGCAGCTACCGGTCGACAATTGGCCAGAGTAGAGACGCGCGTTATCGATCCGCAACCCGCCTGGCCGTGACACAACGTACAGACCGCCGCGCGTACCCGGCCGGCACGGCGCAGGCCCCCGGTCGGGTGGGACCGGGGGCCTGCGGGCGGGTCAGCGCGGCGCGGCCTTCGCGAGGGCCGCTCCGGCGTCAGCCGGGTCGGCGGAAGCCGGCGACCGGCATGGTGTTGATGCTGCTCACGTTGACCGGCTTGCCGGCCCGGGGCGCGTGCACCATCTTGTCGTTGCCGATGTAGAGGCCGACGTGGTGCAGGTCGCTGAAGAAGAACACCAGGTCACCGGGGCGGGCCTCGGAGCGCGAGACGGCGCGGCCCTCGTTCCACTGAGCCCCGGTGAAGTGGGTCAGATAAATCCCGGCGGCCTTGTAGGCATACTGGGTCAGGCCGGAGCAGTCGAACGTGTCCGGGCCTGCGGTGTTGAAGACGTACGGGTCGCCGACCTGGGCGCAGGCGGTCCGGATGGCGGTGCGGGCGGCCGAGCTGACCACGCCGGTGACCGTCGGGCAGCCCTCGGTGGACACCACGGTCTTCGGCATCGACGCCTGGAGCCGCTTGATCTCAGAGTTGATCTTTACCTTCTTCTCCGCCAGTTCCTTGGTCTGCTTCTCCTGGGTGGCGATGAGCGTGTCCAGCTTCTGCTTCTCCGTGTCGTACTTGGCACGCACGGCGAGCACGCCCTCGACCTGCCTGCGCTCCTGCGCGGCCAGCCGGTCCAGGATGGTCAGCTGCTCGGCCAGGGTGCCCGGCTTGGTGCTGACCAGCAACGCGCCGATGTCCTGCGAGGGGCCGGAGATGTAGTAGCGGGAGGCGAGGTCACCGACGCGGTTCATGGCCAGCTCGGTCTCCAGCGCCAGGGGCTGGATCTTCTTCTCCAGCGCCTTCGCCTTCTCCCGGTTGACCTTCAGCTGCGCGGACACCTTGTTGTACTGCTCGATGGTGGGCTCCAGCTGCTCCCACTGCTTGTCGATCTGCGCCTCGATCTCGTCGACCGAGGGCTCGGCGTACGCGGGTGTGGTCAGTGTCCCGGCACCGACGGCGACCGCCGCGACCAGGGTGAGTAGGCGGTGTACGAACCGGCGGACACCACCCGGGCGAGCGGGTGACCGTTCCAACGCACGACGATGAGGGGGCATGGTTGCCACCGGCACCGACTCCTTCGCAACCGACCGCCGGGCGCCTCGCGAGGGGGAAGATCGAGGCAGACGACCCACAGCGGTCAGCGCCTCACATTAGGGGAGTCCCGCGCGGGGAATCAAGGCGGGCCCACCCGCCGTGACGCCCCGCAAACCGTGCACATACATCGGGTACCGGTCGCACCGCGACGGCGCAGCAGACGGCGGTGGCGGTGGAGAGGAACGGCGGTGGCCGGTCAGCCCATGATGGCCGTCAGCACGTCGTCGAGGGTCACCACCCCGAGCGGGAGACGGCCGTCGCTCACCAGCACCATGTGCCGCCGCTCGCGGCGCATCGACAGCAGCAGGTCGGCCAGCGTACGGTCCGGCGGCACCACGGCCAGCGGATGGTAGACCCCGGCCGGCACCGGGGCGCGGCGCTCGGCCCCCGCGTACCCGAGAACGTCCTTGACGTGCACGAAGCCGAGCACCCGGCGGGTGGACCGCTGCACCACCGGGAACCGGGACCGGCCGGTGCGGGTGGCCAGCACCTCCAGCGAGGCCGGGGAGACGTCCTCGGCCACCGTCGTCACCGTCGACCAGGGTTGCAGGGCGTCCGCCGCCGTGCGGGTGTGCAGCGCGAGCGCCCCGGTGATCCGGGCGTGCTCCTCGGCGTCGAGCAGCCCCTCCATGCGGGCCTGCGACACCAGCCCGGCCAGTTCCTCGGCGGTGAAGACGGTCTTGACCGCGTCCGTCGCCTCGACCCGCCAGATCCGCAGCACCTGCCGCGCCGCCCACTTCATCGCCAGCAGCAGCGGCTTGGTCGCCGTGCAGAACGCCAGCATCGCCGGCCCCAGCCAGAGCGCCGACGTCTCCGGCCCGGCCAGGGTGATGTTCTTCGGCACCATTTCGCCGATCACGGTGTGCAGGAAGACCACCACGCCGAGGGCGATCAGGAAGGCCAACGGGTGCACGGCCCCGTCGGGCAGGCCCAGCGCGTGGAACAGCGGCTCGATCAGGTGGGCCAGCGCCGGTTCGGCGATCGCGCCGAGGCCCAGCGAGCAGACGGTGATGCCGAGCTGCGCCCCAGCGATCATCAGCGGGATCTGGTTCATCGCCGACAGCGCCCAGCGGGCCCGCTTCGAGTCGGCCGCCAGCGGCTCGATCACCGTCCGCCGGGAGGCGATCAGCGCGAACTCGCTGCCGACGAAGAACGCGTTGCCGAGCAGCAGCAGCACGGTGACCAGCAGTTCAGGCATCGTCCCCGGGCTCCTCCGGGCGCAGCACCCGCACCTGCTCGATCCGGTGCCGCTCCACCTCGATTACGGTGAACTCGTACCCGCCCTCCTCGACCGTCTCCCCGGCCACCGGGATGTGCCCGAGCCGGGCCATCAGGAAGCCGGCGAGCGTCTCGTACGGGCCCTCGGGAAGCCGGAAACCGGTCTGCTCGACCAACTCGTCCTCACGGAGCACCCCGTCGACCAGGACGGTCCGCTCGCCGCCCGGCACGGTCAGCTCGACCGGCCCGCCGTCGTCGACCGCGTCCGGGTCGAACTCGTCGGCGATCTCCCCGACCAGCTCCTCCACGAGATCCTCCACGGTCACCACGCCGTCGGTGCCGCCGTACTCGTCGACCACGATGGCCAGGTCCGCGTCGGCCGCCTTGAGCGCGGCCAGGACGCCGTCGAGGTCCAGGCTCTCCGGCACGTACACGGGCTCGCGGGCGACCGACGCGACGGTGGTCCTGGCCCGGTTCGCCAGCGGCACGCCCAGCGCGTCCGGCACCGCCGCGACGCCGGTGACCAGGTCGAGGGTCTCCTCGAAGACCGGAAACCGGGTCCGGCCGGTGTGCTGGGCAAGGGTCAGCAACTCGGCGACGCTGGCCGTGGCGCGCAGTGCGATCACGTCCACCCGGGGGGTCATCGCCTCGGCGGCCCGCTTGTCGCCGAACCGGATGGTGCGCCGCAGCAGCATCGCGGTGTCCGGCGGGAGCGCCCCGGCCCGGGCCGAGATCGCGGCCAGCAGCCCCAGTTCCTCGGGGGACCGGGCGCTGGCAAGTTCCTCCTGCGGCTCCACCCCGAGCCGGCGGACCAGCGTGTTCGCCGAGTTGTTCAGCCCCCGGATCAACCACCCGAACGCCCGGGAGAAGCCGCGCATCCCGCGGGCGGTGGCCAGCGCGGTGGGCATCGGCCGGGCCAGCGCGAGGTTCTTCGGCACCAGCTCGCCGAAGAGCATGGACAGCAGGGTGGCCAGGGCCAGGGCGAGGAACGGGGTGAACCGATCGGCCGCCGGCCCCAGCGGATGCAGCGCCGGGGCGAAGATCCGGGCCAGCGCCGGCTCGGCCAGGTACCCGGTGAGCAGGGCGGTGATGGTGATACCGAGCTGCGCCCCGGAGAGCTGGAAGGACAACTCGTGCAGCGCGCGGCGGACGGTCCTCGCCGCGCCGTCGCCGGCGGCGGCCCGCCGGTCGATCTCCGGCCGGTCCACCGTGACCAGGGCGAACTCGGCCGCGACGAAGAACGCGTTGCCGGCGGTCAGCAGCACGAAGCCGACCAGTGGCAACACCGTGGCAACCAGGAGACTGTCGATGATCGGTTCACCTCGGCAGGATTGTTCCACGACGGACCAGGCCGCACACCAGTACGTGCGGCGACACCCGGCTCGGCGGCGCTCACCTGCTGGCCGTGGACACCCCTATCGGGTGGCGGGTCGTCGGTCGCGTCGGTCACCTGCCGGCGGCGGTCCCCTTCTCCCCGGCGGCGTCCGGCTTGACCGAGCGGAGCAGCACGCTGGCGACGTCGACCACCTCGACCTGTTCGCCGGCCCCCTTGCCGTTGACCCCGTCGCTGAGCATCGTCGAGCAGAACGGGCAGCCGACCGCGATGGTCCGCGCCTTGGTGGACATGGCCTCCTCGACCCGGTCCACGTTGATCCGCTTGCCGATCTTCTCCTCCATCCACATCCGGGCACCGCCGGCACCGCAGCAGAAGGAGCGCTCGCTGTTGCGCGGCATCTCGACGAGGCCGCTGTCGCGGCCCGCACCGGAGATCGAGGCTGCGCCACCCCGGCCCCCGGCTCCGCCTCCGATGGCGCTACCGAGCACCTCGCGCGGGGCGGCGAAGACCCGGTTGTGCCGGCCCAGATAGCAGGGGTCGTGGTAGGTGACGCCGCCGTCGACCGGCTGCACCGGGGTGAGCTTGCCGACGCTGACCAGGTGGGCCAGGAGCTGGGTGTGGTGCACCACCTCGAACTCGCCGCCGAGCTGCCCGTACTCGTTGCCGAGGGTGTTGAAGCAGTGCGGGCAGGTCGCGACGATCTTGCGGGTGCTCTTCTCCCGACCCTCGAACGCCTCGTTCAGGGTCTCCACGTTCTGCTGGGCGAGCATCTGGAAGACGAACTCGTTGCCGATCCGGCGGGCCGGATCACCGGTGCATGTCTCGCCCTCGCCGAGGATGGCGAACTTCACGCCGGCCTCGTTGAGCAGCGTGGCGACCGCACGGGTGGTCTTCTTGGCCCGGTCCTCGAACGCGCCGGCGCAGCCGACCCAGAACAGGTACTCGAAGTCGTCGACCTCGCCGACGCGTGGCACCTCGAAGCCGAGGCCCTTGGTCCAGTCCTCGCGGGTGTTCTGCGGGGCGCCCCAGGGGTTGCCCTTGTTCTCCAGGTTGCGCAGCATGACGCCGGCCTCGGACGGGAAGCTCGACTCGATCAGCACCTGGTAGCGGCGCATGTCGACGATGTGGTCGACGTGCTCGATGTCGACCGGGCACTGCTCGACGCAGGCGCCGCAGGTGGTGCAGGACCAGAGCACGTCCGGGTCGATGACGCCGCCGTCCTCGGCGCCGCCGATCAACGGCTTGTCGGCCTCGGCGAGCGCCAGCACGTCCAGGTGGGCGAGTTGGGCGGCGGTGGCCTTCTCCTCGCCGGTCAGGTCCTTGCCGCCGCCGGCCAGCAGGTACGGGGCCTTGGCGTACGCGTGGTCGCGCAGGCTGAGCACGAGCAGCTTCGGCGACAGCGGCTTGCCGGTGTTCCAGGCGGGGCACTGCGACTGGCACCGTCCGCACTCGGTGCAGGTGCTGAAGTCGAGCAGCCCCTTCCAGGTGAACTGCTCGACCTGGGCGACGCCGAACTGGTCTTTCTCCGGGTCGGCCTCCTCGAAGTCGAGCGGCTTGCCGTTGCTCATCATCGGCCGCAGCGCGCCGAGGCCGGAGCCGACCCGGCCCGGATCGCGCTTGAAGAAGATGTTGAAGAACGCGAGGAACCGGTGCCAGGCCACCCCCATGGTCACGTTGAGCGCGATGACGATCAGCCAGGTCATCGAGATGGCGATCTTGATGAGGGCGGCGATGCTGACGCCGGCCGACCAGTCGGGCAGCAGCGCGCCGACGGCGTGGCTGACCGGGGTGGCCCACACCGGGTACTCGAAGTGGTCGGTGGCGACCTTGAAGCCCCGGATCACGAAGCCCATGATCAGTACGGCGAGGACCACGGCCTCGACGAAGTAGCCCTGCCACATGGTCGAGCCGGTGAACCGGGAACGCCCGCCCGGTCGGGTGGGCCGGTTGCGGACCCGGATCGCGATCAGGACCAGAATGCCGACCACGCCGAGCACCGCGATCAGCTCGGTGACCAGGCCGTAGACCGCCAGGCCGCCGATCAGCGGCAGGCCGCCGGTCGGGGAGACGACCTCGAAGTACGCCTCCAGGACCAGCAGCGACAGCACGATGAAGCCGACCATGACGAACCAGTGCGCCGCGCCGACCACGGTCCAGCGGAGCATCCTGGTGTGGCCGGCGGTCTCCGCCAGCATCGTCCTCGTGCGGGCGCCCCGGTCGGCGAAACGCTCCGGGTCGGGCCGCCCCAGCCGGATGACTGCCACGATCTTCATGACCGCGCGCGCCGCAAGCCACACCGCCACGGCGGTGATGGCGGCCGCGAGGATCGTGGTGACGATCTGGACGCTGCCCATCGAGTTGGCCTCCCGGTCTGCTGCCTGTCGAGCGGCTCGGCGACCGGGGTCGGGTCAGGGGCGCGGCCGGCGCTCCGCCATCGCCGCACCTCCGACCGGATCGGTCGATGACCTTGCTCCGCTCGGTCATGCAGTGCAGCCTACGCGCAAGGTTACCCAGCAGTAACGTGAGTCATCTCGCACCTTGGCCGCGCCGCCCTGCGGACACCATAGGGCCCGACGCCAAAACGCCGGGCGGGGGCGCGG
>NZ_SMKJ01000084.1:0-22367 GCF_004348615.1 Micromonospora sp. KC207 | reverse complement strand
CCGCTACCGGGCGGCGGGGCACGGAAACGGCGCGGAGGGGTGCCGCGCCCGCGCCGGGTCCGGCCGGGTCGGCGGGCACTGTCCAGGCCGCCGCGCGATCGATAGACACCGTTGGACCGGTCAGGTGGAGCTAGCCATGTTGTCGGGACTCTCGCCCGCCATCTTCTTCGTTCGGCAGGTCTGTCCCGGTCACAACGCACTTGGTCGGTGCGGCAGTGACTCCCGTTATGGACACCGTCGCGCGTGGATGTCACAACAAACAATCCACAAGGGAGCCGCGAGCGCTCATGGGAGCAACCCTAAACGAGGCCGTTCGGATTGGCGAGGCTTTTTTTTAATTGCACTCTGACCTGCCGCAATAGTTTCCGGGCCGAGCCGACCGGACGATCTCGCGCCGCCCCGATACGCCTGATACAATTGCCGGGCATTGCTCCGGACGTCATGCGCCCGGCAATCGCAAAATCCTGCGAGCTCCGCGGTCCTGTGCAATCGCTCGTCTCCACACCGGACCGGTAGCGGCTTTCCTCCACTATGGAGACGGTGTCCCGGAATGCATCCGGGGTGGCTACGGTCCGATCGCGACGGCCGTCCCGCTGAGCCGGAGAGAGCCATGAGTCAGAGAGCCTTGACGACGACGCACGACACACGCCTGCCCGTACCGCGCTGGGGAGGGTGCCGTCGGTGGCCGCGAGCCATCCGCCGTTCGGATCCGCGACCCGGCCGGCGGTCGGCGGCGCACCGACATCGACGAGGTGCGCCGGTGGCACCGGCAGCGCGGTGGCGAACCGGTCGGCTCTACCGGCGTCGCGCTGCCGCGCTTGGCCATCCGCTGCTGCCGACGGTCGCGCGGGCTCAACACCCGATCCGGCAGACCCGGCTGCTCGGGAAGGCCGGCCGGGTGTTCGGCCCGGTGGTGCGCGCGCTGCGCGAGGAGCACGACGTGCCGGTGCTGACCGCGTGTACCGAGCTTCTCCTTACGAGCACCGAGGCGACCGTGGCACCGGACCGGACGATCTCGAGCCTCGCGGCGCTCGCGGGCGCCTGCGCGAGAGAGCGCGAACCGAATGAGCTGTTCCAGCGCACCGATGCGGGACGGGCACCCGGTAGGGAACGGCTGAACGGTCAGAACGCGCAGACCCGAAATCACGCATCGCGTCTAGCTCGGCGATCCACTGTTCGACACCCTTTCCGGGTGCCTGGACCGCCTTCCCCACATTCGGCTCCGGGAGGCACGCGTGTTGTTCCCCATCGTCCGGCAACCTGGAAACCGGCAACTCAACCAGCACCTGTTCACCGATTTCCATCGCGTACGGGCGATCGTCGTCCATCGGCGACGATTCCTACCGTAATCCGGATTCGGCGAGCAGGACCAAGCCGTATCGAGTGGCCTCCCAGTTTCGGTGCCCGCGACCCCGTCGGGGTCACTCCGCATTGCGCGGACATCTCCAGGACGCGCTCGATTCCCGGGCGTTGTGCGGTCTCCGACAGGTGGACCGAATGGCCGTGGACGAAGCCGTGCGACGGCGGCTCGCGTCCGCGCCCGGCCACCGTCCGCGTGACGTCCGGCCAGCGCAGTGCGCTCACACCCGTACGAACACCGGCGTCGGCGGCTGGTGGCGGTCCACCAGGTCGCGGCTACGGGGCGCGCCGACCCGCGGCCGAACGCCTGGTGCGGCATCGTCGTCAGGTGTCCGAGGTATTTCTCACCACAAGGGAGTACCGGCGATTCGCCATCGAGTCGGCGGTCAGCAGGACAACGGCCGCGCCTTGCGCCAATCACCCGCCGCTCTCCGTTGCGGAAGGTCGACGACGGGTGCCGAGCCGGATTCATGGTACCTCCGAGTTGATTCGGCCGCCGGCCGCACCGGCGCCGGAAACCCATCAATTCCACAATTGCTCAGGAAAGCGGGGAGGTTTCGCAATGGACGACCGTAATGCGGCCGAGGCGCGACGCGTCGTGGCGAATGTCGGGAAGCAGTATCCGACCCGGCCGGTCGGACGGGAACTGCCGGACGGCCGGCGCGATGCCGGAGTGCGGGGCACCAAGGAAGAATGTCTCGCCCACATCGCCGCGGTGTGGACGGACATGCGTCCGCTGAGCCTGCGGCGCCTCATGGCGGCAGGCGCCACCGGGGACGGTCCGGCGTGACCGCGCTCGACGTGGTGGACCCCGCCACCGGTGCCGTGTTCGCCTCCGCACCGGTCTACACCGCGGCCGAACTCGACGCCACGATCGCCGCCGCCACCGCGGCCGCTCCCGGGTGGGCCGCGCTTCCGCTCGACGAGCGCCGCGCCCGGCTACGTGCTTGCGGAGCCGCACTCGCCGGCGCCGCCGAGGAGGTCGCCGCGCTGCTCAGCCGTGAGCAGGGCAAGCCGCTGGCCGCCGCACGCGCCGAGGTAGGCCTGTCCTCCGGCTGGTTCGGGCACACCGCCGACTTGCCCGGCACCGACGAGGAGGTCGACGCGGGCCCAGGCGCTTCGATCATGATCGGCCGGGTGCCGCACGGCGTGGTTGCCGCGATCGCACCCTCGAACTTCCCGATCATCCTGGCGGTGTGCAAGGTCGCACCGGCGCTGCTGGCGGGCAATGCGGTGGTGCTCAAACCGTCGCCGGAAACGCCGCTCTCTACGCTACGGACGGGCGAGCTGCTCGCGCCGCACTTGCCCCCCGGCGTGCTGTCGGTCGTCTCCGGCGACAATGCGCTAGGGAAGGCGCTGACCACGCACCCGGGCATCGACATGGTGTCGTTCACCGGCTCGGTGGGCACCGGGCAAGCAATCGCCGAGCAGGCCGCGGGCCGCTTCCTGCCGGTGGTGCTCGAGTTGGGGGGCAACGACGCCGCGGTGGTGCTGCCCGGCGCCGACGTGACGGCGCTGGCACCGGCGCTGTTCGCCGGCGCGATGGTCAACAGCGGCCAGTTCTGCGCGGCCATCAAGCGGATCTACGTCAGCGGCGCACAGGCCGGCGAACTGGTCACCGCGCTGGCGAAGCTGGCCTCGGAGGCGGTCGTCGGCGTCGGCAGCGACCCCGCCACCGAGTACGGCCCGCTGGTGAGCCGTGCTCAGCTCGACCGCATCAGCGCGCTGGTGGACGAGGCTGCCGCCGCCGGCGCACGGGTGGTGACCGGCGGCGCCCGGCTGCCCCGGCCCGGCTGGTTCTACCCGCCGACCATCGTCACCGACCTCCCGCCCGGCACCGATCTAGAACTGGAGGAGCAGTTCGGCCCGGTGATCCCGGTGATCGCCTACGACGACCTCGACGAGGCGATCGCACGTGCTAACGGCACGCGCTACGGGCTCGGCGCGTCGCTCTGGGGTGACGCCGAGCGCGCCCGTGCGCTAGCGGCCCGGCTGACCTGCGGCACCGTCTGGATCAACACGCACGGGGCGCTCCGCCACGACACCCCGTTCGGTGGGGTGCGCAGCTCCGGCATCGGCGTCGAGTACGGCTGGTGGGGGTTGCTCGAGTACACGCGAATCAAGGTCGTCCACGAGCTCCACCCGGGAGGGTGACTCCCATCCGCATCCGACGACGGCGCTGATGGTGTCCGCGCTCGTGCTCACGGCCGGCACCACCGCGGGTCGGCCGAGGCGGCGATTTCCGGCCGGCCCCGGCCGGCCCAGCTCAGCAGATGCCCCCGCCGGGCATCGTCACGGTCAGATGCCCGTAGACGGCCGCGGTGGCACAGCGAGGCCAACGGCGAGGACAACAACGACGGGGAGAGCCCAAACCGGTCCTGGAACTGCGGCGTCGAGGCCCAGCGACGATCACAGCCAGCTCGGCGGCGATTCCGCTCGATCACCAGCGGTGCAGCCACCGATCATTCGGCTGCGGTAGGGCCGCTACCCTGGCAGACGGCTCTCGCCTGCCCGAACATCGCGCTGACCGAGGACGTGCATGTCAAGCAACTGGTCCGTGCACAGCGCCTACTCCGATCCCGGCCGTCACCGGGCGCTGCTCGCGGAGCTGCGCGGCGAGGTGCCGCGCATCTGCGCGGCTGCGCGCAACGTCATCGCGCACTATCGCATCGAACTGCCCGAGCTGTCCCCGGCGCGGCACGACGAGATACACAGCCGCTGGTTGGAGGCCATCCTGGAGCTCGACCAAGAGCGCCACCCGGAGCCGCTGGCGACACCGAGGGCGACCGTGGAGAAGGTCGCCGGCTGCTGCCGCGACCACGTGCTGTTCGTCGTCGGCGCGCTGCGCGACCGTGGTGTTGCGGCGCGCAGCCGCGTCGGGTTCGCCTCCTACCTGACCGAGGGCTACTTCCTGGACCACGTCGTCGTCGAGTACCGGACCGGTGACCGGTGGCGCCGCGTCGACCCTGAGTTCGCCCCTGGTTCGGTCGAGTTCGACGTCGAGGACATGCCCACCGGGCCGACAGCCCCGTTCCGGACCGCGGCCCAGGCCTGGCTGGCCCACCGGTCGGGGGAGACCGACGCCGAGTTGTACCGGGTGTTCCCGGAGTCGGAGCTGGGTGGGCCGGGTTTCATCCGCGACTGCGTCGTCACCGAGCTCGCCCACCGGCAGAAGGACGAGCTGCTGCTCTGGGACGCCTGGGGTGACGTGGCGCACCAGGTCGACGACCCGCTGGTCGACGAGCTGGCCAACCTGCTCGTCCGGGCCGACGCCGGCGACGACACCGCCGAGCGCGAGCTGGCCCGGCGCTACCGCGACGACCCGCGCCTGCACCCCGGCGACGTCATCACCCAGTACTCCCCCTACGGCCAGCCGCCTCGCGCGGTCCGGCTGCGCTGAACCGTCGGCGGTCGACGCCATAGCCGTTCGCGCAGGGCCATCCGTGCGGTCATCCGGATCTTCCGGTTGACCGCCCCGAGAGCGACGCTGGTCACGGGATCATGAGTCGAAGCCGGAGCGACGCGATTCGGGGGACGGTCACATGGCGAATGCGGACTCGATCAATCAAACGGTACGGCCCGCCGCCGACGTCCCGGCCTCGATCGGGGTGGCCGTGCTGGTCGGCAACGAGGTCACCCGACGAGGGCTCGAGTCGATCCTGACCGACCTGTCGGGGGTCGCCGAGGTCTCCTACCACCAGGGTGTGGCCGAGGCCCAGGCTGCGCTCGCGACCGGACGATTCGACGTCCTGCTGGTCACCAGCTCGGCCGGCAGGGCGGCGCTGTCGGTGGCCGGGGGCGGGGCCAGGATCCTGGTCCTGGTGGACGACGGCAGCGGCGTCCAGGAGCTGTTCGGCGCCGCGGCGCGCCCGCCCGACGGCATCGTGCTGCTGGCCGACCTGACGCCGGACGGGCTGGCCGAGGCGCTGCACCGGACCGCCACCGGGCAAATCCACGTGCCCGACCGGCTGGCCCGCGAGCTGATGGACCAGGCCAGGGTGGAGTTGTCCACGCCGGTGCACCCGGCGCGGCTCACCGCCCGGGAGAGCGAGGCGATGGGGCTGATGGCCGAGGGCATGAGCAACAAGCAGATCGCCGGACGCCTGGGTATCTCCAGTCACGGAGCCAAGCGGTTGGTGGCCAGCCTGATGCTCAAGCTCGGCTCGCCGAACCGGACCGCGGCCGTGGTCAACGCGATCAAGTCCGGGCTGGTCCGGTGATCAGAACGGGTCCGCCGACGGCATCAGGATGACCTTGTCCGCAACCCGCGTGTCGAACAGCTCGTAGCCGCGGACCGCCTCGGTCAGCGGCAGCCGGTGCGAGACCAGGACGCTCGGATCGACCCGACCGGTGCGCAGCAACGCCATCACCGGATCGCGGGAGCGGATCGGGTTCCCCACCACGAACCGCAGGGTGAGTTCCTGGACGAACGCCTGGCCGGCCGGGAAGGCGACGTCGTCGGCACCGTGCGCGCCGACGACCAGCACCGTGCCGCGCGGCCCCGCCGCGCTGACCGCGCAGGCCAGTGCCGCCCCGGAACCGACCGCCTCGATGACGACCGCGGCCTCGTCCCGGCCGCGCATCCGGGCCATCGTCGCGGCGAACCGCCCGGGCTCGACCACCGCCGGCACCAGCGCGCCTGCCCGCTCACGTCGGGCCGGATCGACGTCGCAGACCACGACCGTGGCGCCCAGCTCGGCCGCGCACAGCGCGGCCATCAGCCCGACCGGCCCGGCCCCGACGACCCCGACCAGGTGGTCCGGCCCGACGTGCGCGTCGGTGACTGCGGTGTAGGCGGTGGCCAGGACGTCTCCGGCGAACAGCGCCTGCTCGTCGGTGACCGCCGCCGGCACCGGCCCCAGCACGACGTCGGCGAACGGCACCCGGACGTACTC
This sequence comes from Micromonospora sp. KC207, assembly GCF_004348615.1. NCBI lineage: Bacteria > Bacillati > Actinomycetota > Actinomycetes > Micromonosporales > Micromonosporaceae > Micromonospora > Micromonospora sp. KC207. The sequence goes on along the minus strand of NZ_SMKJ01000084.1, from coordinate 16,113 downwards.
GGCCTGCCCGCCGGCGACAGCGTCGCCGACGATCGTGGAGTAGCCGAACAGCGTGGCCGACGGGCAGTGGTAATGCCAGCCGCGCGCGCACCGCGGACACCGGCCGCAGGCGATGAGGTATGAGGCGACGACCCGGTCGCCGACCGCGAACGGCACCTGTGACCCACGCTCGGTGACCACTCCGGCGAACTCGTGCCCGAGCACGGTGCCCGGGGCGAAGCTGGGCATCTCGCCGCGGTAGGGATGCAGGTCACTGCCGCAGATCGCGGTGCGGGTGACCCGCACGACGGCGTCGCGTTCGGACTCCAGCCGGGGCATCGGCAGGTCGTCGACGATCTCGACGTGCCGCGGGCCGCGATAGACGACCCCCCTCACGCCGAGCTCACCGTGGTCGAGGTCGCCGTGATCGAGGTCATCGGGAGTCGCGCCACGGTCCAGCCCTTCTCGGTGAGGTCGACGACCAGATCCGCGTCGGGGTCGTCGCCGTCCCGGCCGACCCGCACGGTCACCGCACGGTCGCGGTGGTTGACCAGGGCGACGCCGCCGTCGACCGGCACGACCTCGACCTCCGGGTCCGAGCAGCGCACGGCGGGACCGACCCCGGCCAGCTCGGCAATCCGCCGGTAGAACCGTTCCCACGGGGCGAGCGCGAACCGCCCGACCGCGTCGAGCTGGCGTTCGAACGGGACGTTGGTGAACACCAGCCGGCCCGCGCCGACGGCGTTGACCACGACGGCGGGCGTGCCGTCCGGGTACGCAGCCAGCACCCGGCCGGAGGTCGCCCGGAGCGTGGTGGGCACCGCGCTCGCGACGGTCCAGTCCACCGGCCACACCTCGCCGTCCCAGACGATCTCCTGCCGGTTTCGACCGGTCAGGTCGTAGTCGACGATCTCGGCGCCGACCAGCTCCGCACCCGGGAAGCCGTGCAGGTGATCACCCAGTGAGTAATACACGGTGGCGCCCCGGTGCAAGGTGGCACGCAGGTGCTCCAGGTCCGCCAGCGTCACCTGGTCGACCGACGGGCAGACCACCAGTTGGTGCCCGGCGGCCGGAGCCACCACCACGTCCACGTCCAGGTGTAGGCGTTTGAGCAGTAGGTAGGCGAAGAACGGCGAGACGGCGTCGCGGTGGGGGTCCAGGTAGGACCCGCCGCCGGCGGGCTGCCCGGCCACCGGCCACACCGCGATCCCGGCCGGCCCGACCGTGCGGACCAACGCCGGTGCGGCGTCGACGACCTGCCGGTAGGCCGTCATGGCCGGCTTGGGCGTCCCGTCGGCGCGGTGCAGCCCGACCATGCGCTCGGCCGGGCGCCGGTCGTAGGGCTCGGCGGTGGAGGTGCTGTCCTGCCAGCACCACACGATCACCCCGGCCGCGCCGTTGACCAGCACCGAGGCGACCGCGGCGCGCAGATAGGCCGCGGCGACCTCGTCGCTCGCGCCGTAGGTCCCGAGTTCGTCGACCAGGGCCACACCGTGCGCGCCGGCCAGCCGGGCCAGGAACGCCGGCAACTGGGTGGCCTTCGGCGACAGCGTGGACTCGATGTGCCCGGGCGACCAGAGCGGGAACCCGTGCACCGCCAGCAGGTCGAGGGCACGGCCGGTGGCCGGCCCGAAGGCCGATCCGCCGAACACGGTCAGCGCATTGTTGGCCTGGCAGACCAGTACCTCAGGGGCCACATGCCGGATCGCGCCGACCAGCCGTCCGTACCAGCGGGCGACCTCGGCCGAAGTCAGCGTCGCGGCCTCACCCGGGTCCACATTGGAGATCTCGTCGCCCAGGTCGAGCGCGAGGACGTTCGAGCAGTCGGCGATCGCGGCGGCCACCGCTCGCACGAACGTCTCCTGGGCCGCCAGCATCTCCGGGTCGCGCCACAGACTGCGCCCGCGCCGCCACGGCAGGTCCAGCAACTGACCGTTCATGAACAGGGTCAACACCGACAGCACGCAGCTCAGGCCGGCAGCCTCGGCCAGCTCGACCAGCCGGCGCAGCCGGGTCAGCGCCTGCTTGTCGACGTGCCGGGGCTCCGGGTGGAAGTCGCGCCAGAAGACGAACACCCGAACGGTGTTGAGGCCGGCCTCGGCGATCCGGTGCAGGTCGGCCGCGACGATGTCGGGATCCCAGTCGACCCACAGCTGGCAGCCGGCACGGACCGGGAAGTAGGTGACCCCGAGCGCGGTGAACGGCCGGTCGTCACGCAGCAGACGGCCCTCATGCAGGCGGAACGCCATCGCGTCAGCCCTCCCGCGCGGGTGTGTGCAGCGCGGTCGCCAGCGCGTGCACGACGCGCCGCACGTCGTCCTCACCCATCCCGCGATGCAGCGGAAGCGACAGCAGCCGGTCGGCGATGGCGTCGGTGACCGGCAACGGGCCCGCCGCGGCGGCGTAGTAGCTGAGCCGATGCATCGGCGGGTAGTGCACCGAGGTCTGGACGCCCGCGGCGAGCAGCGCGGCGCGTACCGGCCCGCGGTCGGTCCCGGCGGGCAGCACGACCGGCATCAGGTGGTGCGCGGAATCCTCGGCCCCCCGGTCGGTGAACGGCACGACCAGCCCGGGCAGCGCGCCGAGCAGGTCGCGGTAGCCGGCGGTGAGCGCCCGTCGGACCCGGCGGTCGACGCCGAGTCGGCCCAGCTGGACTCGGCCGATGGCCGAGGTCAGATCGGTCGGCCGGTAGTTCAGCCCGAGGTCGGCGACGTCGTAGCCACCGGACCCGCCGGTCATCCGCTGCTGCGGCGAGGTGCCGATGGAGTGCGAGCGCATCCGGCGGATCCGGTCGAGCAGCGCGGCGTCGCGGGCCAGCACCATGCCGCCCTCGCCCGTGGTGACGTTCTTGGTGGCGTGGAAGCTGAAGCAGCCGACGTCGCCCCAGGTGCCCAGCATCCGGCCGGCCACGCACACGCCCGGTGCGTGCGCGCTGTCCTCGATCAACCGCAGTCGACCGGCCCGGCACAGCTGCGCCAGCGCGGCGATGTCGGCCTGGTAGCCGGCGTAGTGCACGGTGATCACCGCCCGGGTCCGGGGGGTGATCAGCCGTTCGACCTCGGCCGCGGTCAGCACCGGGTCCTCGGCCGCGCGCACGTCGGCGAACACCGGAGTGGCCCGGTGCAGGGCGACGACCTCGGCGGCGGCGACGAAGCCCAGCGCGGGGATGATCACCTCGTCGCCCGGGCCCAGGTCGAGCGCGGCGACGGCCAGGTGCAGCGCGGCGGTCCCGCTGCTCACCGCCACCGCCTGCGGGGCGCCGTGGGCCGCGGCGAACTCTTGCTCGAACGCCTCGGTCTGCGGCCCGGCCGACAGCCATCCGGACCGCAGCACGGCCACCACGGCGTCGATCTCCTCCTGGCCGATCACCGGGTCGGCCAGCCGCACCACGGAATCCGTCGCGGTGCCTGCCGCCGTCACCGCTCACCGCCGGACATCGGGGGCCGCGTGGACTCCATCGGGTAGCCCGCCGCCACCGCAGCCGCCACCTGCGCCCAGGTGTTCTCCCGCTCGACCCGCCTGCGGCCCGCCGCACCCATCGCGCGGCGCCTCGGTTCGTCGGCCAGCAGGCCGACCAGCGCCTCGGCCAGCGCGCCGGGTTCGGCGTCGACCACCAGGCCGTCCACGCCGTGCCGGACCACCTCGCCCGCCCCCTGGAACGGGCCGCTGACCACCGGCGTGCCGCACGCCCAGGCCTCGACGAAGACCAGCGGGTACACGTCGGAGGTCGAGGGCAGGCAGAGCAGGTCCGCAGCGGCCAGCAGCTGGTGCTTGACCGTGGCGTCGACGACGCCGAAGTCGTGCAGCCCGTCGGCGGTCGAGGTGGCCGGGCCGTCCGCGCCCGGTCCGGCCAGCCAGAACGCCGTCCCCGGGCGGCTCAGGCGGACCAGCGGCGCGGTCGCGAGCAGCACCGGGTAGCCCTTGAACACGGTCCGGCGCCCCAGGAACAGCACGGTTCCGGTGGTCCCGGCGAAACGGGCCCGCAGCCCGCTCGGGTCCACCGTTCCGTCCAGGTGCGGGGCCTGCGGGACGTACCGGATCGCCGCCGGGTCCGCTCCGGCGGCGATGACGTTTTCGGCCTCGGCCCTGGTCAGCACGTACACTGCGGCGGCCGCCCGACAGGCCGCCCGACCCAGATCGGGATCGGGCCAGAGCTCGACGGCGGTCGCCGGGGTGAGCACGAACGGGCACCCGAGGTCGTTGGCGGCATTCAGCGCCACCGCCACCTGCCGCGGGCGGGCGAGGTCGAAGGCGTGGACCACGTCCGGGTGCCCGAACTCGCGCGGGTCGGAGATGCACGGCCACGGACCGGCGTCCGGCGCTCGCGGTGGCAGCGAGTCGGTCAGCACGGCACCGGTGTGCCCATGCATCGCGAGGTGCTCGGCGGTCTTCCAGGCCATCCGCTCGGCCCCGGTCCACTCGCCGCCGTAGCCGCCGAATGCGATCAGGACCCGGCTCACGACGCGCTCCGGTGCGCTGCGTACCAGTCGAACGTCGACCGCAGCCCGACGTCGAGGGTTACGGCCGGCTCGTAGCCGGTCAGCCCACGCAGCCGGGTCAGGTCGGGCAGCCTGCGGCGTGGGCCGCCGGGGGCCGGCCGCACGGCGAACTCGGGGTGCGTTCCGGCGAGGGCGCAGATCCGTCGGGCGAGGTCGAGGATCTCGACCTCCTCCCGGTCGTTGCCGATGTTGACCAACAGTGGACCCGGCTCAGGCACCGCGCACAGCCGCAGCATCGCCTCGACCGCGTCGTCGACGTGGCAGAACGCCCTGGTCTGCCGCCCGCCGTAAAGCGGGAACGGGTCGGTGCCGGCCAGTGCCCGCTCGATCAGCTGCGGCACGACGTGCTCGCTGCCCATCCGCGGGCCGTAGACGTTGTAGAAGCGGGCCACCCGCACCCGGCTCGGCGGGCCGGCGTGCAGGAACAGATACTCGGCGACGAGCTTGCTCAACGCGTAGGACGTGCGCGGCGATCGCGGCTCGCACAGCACAAACGGCGCGTCTTCCGGGACCGGTAGCTCGGCCAGCCCCGCGGTCGCGGCACCGTCGCCGACCTCGCTGGTCGAGCTGAGGAACAGCACAGCCGGCTGCGTCCGGGCGCACCAGTCGAGCAGCGAGACGGTGGCCAGCACGTTGGTGCGCACGGTGTGTACCGGCCGGTCGGTGACCCGCTGCACGCCGACCACCCCGGCCAGGTGGTAGACGGCATCGAACCGGTCGAGGTCCGCGGGCAGCGGTGTGGTCAGGTCGTGGCGGACCAGGTGCACGTCCCCGGTGAGGGCGTGCAGCTCGGGGTCGTCGGCGCCGCGGGAGAAGTCGTCCAGGACGGTGACCTGCACGCCCTCGTCGAGTAGCCGTCGCACCAGGTGCAGGCCGATGAACCCGGCCCCTCCGGTGACCAGAGCGCGGTCAGCCACGGCCGAGCCGCAGGTAGGTGAGCCCCTCGAGGCCGGTGAGCTCGGCGTCGAGCAGGCCCCACATGTCGAACACGACGCCGCGGCCGCGCATCCGGCCCAGCAGCCAGTCTCCGGTGAGCCTGGTGTAGCCGGGGTGGTCGGACAGCAGTACGACCGCGTCGGCGCCGGCCACCCCCTCGTCCAGCCCGACCGGTTGGTAGCCGAGGTCGGCGATGCGCTCCGGGCGGACGATCGGATCGTGGCCGGCCAGCGTGCCCACCCGGCCGCGCAGCAGGGTGGCCACCTCGATGGCGGCGCTGCCGCGCACGTCGTCGGTCTCCGGGCGGCCCTTGTAGGCGATGCCACACACCAGGACCTTGGCGTCGGCGAGCCGGTCGGTGTCCGGGTCGGTCAGGGCCGCGACCACCCGCTCGACCACGTGGCCGGGCACGCGTTCGTTGGTCCGCCGGGCCGCGGCGACCATCGGCATGTCGGCGTAACCGGCCGCGGCCGCACTGTGCATCAGCAGGTACGGGTCCTTCGTCAGGCAGCTCCCGCCGACGAAGCCGGGTCGGGACAGGTCAGGCCGGGGGTAGCGGAGGTTGGCGGCGGCGATCAGTTCGGTGGCGTCCAGGCCGCGCGCCGTGGCGGCCAGTGCCACCTCGTTGCCGAACCCGTAGATCAGGTCGGTGTGCGCGTTACAGATCAACTTGATCATCTCGGCGGCCTCTAACGAGGACACCAGCACCCGGTCCGGGCAGACCGCTGCGAACAGGGCCTCGGCCCGCTTGGCCGAGGCGTCGTCCAGGCCCCCGATGATCTGCGGGAGCGAGGCCAGCTCGGCCATCGCCGAGCCCTGGATGATCCGCTCGGGGCAGAAGGCCAGCAGCGGGGACACCGTGACCTGCCGCATGGCCGGTTCGACGAGATCGCGGCAGGTACCCACGGGCACGGTGCTGCGTACCACGAGCAGCGTGTCCGGGGTGATCCGCGCGGCCGCGGCGGTGACCGCGGCCCGCAGCGGGCCCAAGTCGCAGCGGCCGGTGGCCGGATCGACCGCGGTCCCCACGCAAATGATCACTGCGTCGGGCACTGAATCGGGCAGCCGGTCGGCCACGGTGAGCGCGCCGTCGTCCAGCGCGACCAGCGCCTCGGCCAGGCCCGGTTCGAAGAACGGCGGCCTGGCCTGCGTCACCGCGTCCCGGACGTCGGGGTTGACGTCCACTCCGACGACGCGGACTCCGGCGCGGGCCAGGGCGACCGCGAGCGGCAGGCCGACGTAGCCGAGTCCGACGACGGCGACCTCTGGCGGTGGTGTGGTCATATCCGGGTACCCCTCCTCGTGGCTGTGGTGCCGCCCGGCGCACCGGTGCTCCGTTCGGCGATCAGGTCCCGCAGCGCGGGGGCGGCGACCTTGCCGAGCGCGGTGCGCGGCAGCCGGTCGACGGCATGGACGTGATGCGGAACCTCGTAGGCGGTCAGCCGCTGCCGGCAGCCGGCGACCACCGCCGCCGGATCGGTGCCGGGTGCCAGCTCGACCGCGGCGTGGATCTCCTCGTTGCCGCGGGCGTTCGGCAGCCCGCAGACGTGCACCGCCCGCACGCCGGGCAGCTCACCGATCAGCCGTTCCAGCCTTCGCGGGTTGACCTTGCGGCCGCCGACGTTGATGAAGGTCGCCTTGCGGCCGACGATCGTTACGTCCCCGGCGCCGTTGACGTCGACCAGATCGCCGGTGTCGTAGTAACCGTCCGGGCGCAGCGCCTCGGCCCTGCCCCGGCCGACGTAGCCGGTGAACATCGTCGAGGTCCGCACCAGCAGACGCCCGGCGTCGGAGTCCCGGACCGGCTCGACCCGCCACTGCACGCCGGGGACGAATCCGCCGACACCCTCGGCCGGCCACGGCTGGGACCGGCCGAACTGGCAGGCGATCAGCCCGGTCTCGGTCGAGCCGTAGATCTGGCGGACCGGGCAGCCGAGGCGGCCGGCGGCAGCCGCGGCGGCCGCCATGGTGAGCGGTCCGCCCGAGCAGAGGGCGACCCGAAGCCGGTCTGGCCGGCGCCGCCCGTACAGCAGGTCCGGGACCAGGCCGTACACGAACGGCGTGGCCAGCAGCGCGGTCACGCCCGCGTCGAGCCCTTCGACTAGGCCGCGCCCGGTGAACCGCACCAGCAGCGCAAGTGTGCCGCCGGACAGCATCGCGGCGCACAACGCCCCGACGAACCCGAACGAGTGCGCGAGCGGAACCGCGGCCAGGATCGTGTCCCGCTCGTCCAGGTCGAACAGGTCGCGGTAGAGCGCGCCCCCGCGCAACGCCGAGCCCAGTGGGACCGCGGCCGCTCGGGGTTCGCCGGTCGATCCGGAGGTCAGCTGCAGCACGGTCGCCGAACCGGGTGCCCGGTTCGGCCACTCCGCCTGCGGCGCGCCGGCGACCAGGTCCTCGACGGCCAGCCAGCGCAGCTCCCCTGTCGCCGCGGGCCGCGGGCCGTCCACCGCCGCGACCACCGCGCCCGGTCGGGCCGCGTACACCGCGGACAACGGGTCGGCCAGATAGGAGCTGTCGTGCTCGACCATGACGACGTCGAAGCCGGCGGCCAGCAGGCCGAGCAGCACGGCCGCGTGCGCGCCGGTATTCACCGTCGCCACCACGACCGCGCGGCCGGCGGGCAGCTCGGCGGTCGCGCGGGCGGCCACTCGCCGCGCAGTCGCGGCCAGCTCCCCCCAGGTCGTCTCGGACCAGCCGGCAGCGGTGTGCCAGCGAACGGCCGGGGCGTCCGGGCGCTCGTCGGCGTGGGCCGTCAGCCGCTCCCGCAGTGCGGCGACGGCGTCGTGGTCGGCCTGTGGCGCGGTCGCCGGGTGCCGGTCAGTTGGCATGCGAAACCCGGAAGCCGCCCCGGCCGACGCCGGGTAGGTAGACCTCGGGGGTGTCGGTGAACTCGGCCACCGCCTGCTCGTAGCGGCCCGGGGTGCCGATGTCGTGCCAGCTGCCGGCGAACCGGTAAGCCCCGACCGACCGGCCCGCGCCGATCAGCGAGGTGATCAGGTCGGGCATGTCGACCACCGACTCCGCGGCGATGAACGAGCGCACGGACGGGTCGACGACGTAGACACCCATGCTGACGTCGACCCGGACACGGGGCTTCTCGGTCACCCGGTACACCCGGTCGTCGGCGATCTCGAGGGCACCGGAGTCGATCGTCACCTCGGTCTGCCGACAGGCGATCGTCATCGCGCAACCGCTGCTCCGGTGCACCCGGTGCACGTCGGCGAAGTCCAGTGTGGTGAGCACGTCGCCGTTGAGCACCAGGGCCGGCTCGTCCCAATCACTGACCAGCAGCAGCGGGCCGGCGGTGCCCCGGGGCTGGGCATCCACCGAGAAGTCGACCACCAGGCCCTCCGGGATCGCCTCGAACAGGTGCTCGCGGATGGCTGTCTGCAGGTGCGACACACAGAGTGTGACCCGCTCGACCCCGGAACCGCGCAACTGCCGCAGGAGGATGTCGAGCAGCGGCTGGCCCCCGATGTCCATCAGGATTTTCGGTCGCTCCGCGGTGAGCGGCAGCAGGCGCCGCGCCTTGCCCCCGGCGAAGATGATTGCGCGCACATCAACTCCCACTCATCGGGTCGGCCGGGTAATCGGCGACGATTAGCGCAACCGATCGTCGGCAGTTCTTCCGAGCTTCGGCACGAACGCAATTTTCGATCGGCTGCGGTCGGCCCCGAAATACTCGTCCGGGCGCGCCAACAACCGCACATACCAGCCATAGCCAAAGGTGCGCCGGCGATCCGGCCGGCCGGCCTTGACAGAACACCGGCCGCGGTCGCGGGGCCGGGCATGACGCGCGACGGGCACGGCGGACCGACCCCTCGGCGGGCGGAGGTCAGGCGACGGGACGGCGGCTCAGCCGGTCGTCAGCTCGCGGCGCACACTGTCCGGCGGCGCCGCGGACGGCCCGGACTCCAACGCCGGACGGCCGATCGGACCCAGCGCCCGAGCCAGCACCCGGGCGGTCTCCAGCACCGTTCGGTCCCCCAGGCGGGGACCGGCCACCGCGACCCCGATCGGCACTCCGCGCGCGTCCAGGCGGACCGGGACGACGACCGACGGCAGGTAGCACATGCCGGTCACGCCGGCCCACACCATCTGGTCCCAGTAGGGCCGCGGCCGGCCGTCGACAGTAATGGTGCGCTGGGCGAACGGGCGGTGGTCGTGGGCCGGCGCGGTGTTCGGCGCGACCGGCAGCAGCAGGGCGTCGTAGCGACTGAAGAACGCCCGCCAGCGCAGGCCCATGCGGGTGCGCAGCTCGTTGGCGACGATCCAGTCGCGGTGGCGTTGGTGGACGTGCTCGCCGCCGAGCACACCGGTGGGCGGCCGGACGCCGGTGGCGATCAGCTCGGCCTCCTCGCCGGAGATGTCGTCGATCGCGGTACCCGCGATCAGCTTGCGAAAGATCTGGTCGCTCTGCTCGAGCCGGATCCCCAGCGGGCTGGTGGCCCGCACTGCGACTCCGGTCTGGGCGAGGGCGTCGGCGGCGTGTTCCACCGCCGCGCGCACCTCGCCGTCCACCGGGCAGTACGGGTCGTCGAACCAGGCCGCCACCCGGCGCGGCCGGCTGGCCGGGGGCAGGCTCAGCCGCCAGGCGCCCCGGTCCCAAGGGTCCGGGCCGCTGATCGCGTCGAACAGGATCTCCAGGTCGTCGACGTCCCTGGCCAGCGGTCCGACCATGGCGATGTCGGGCAGGCCACGGTTGAACGGCATCGGCGGGACGTGGCCGTACATCGAGACCGTGCCGTAGGTCGGCTTGAGACCGGTGACGCCGCAGAACCCGGCCGGAATCCGAATGGACCCGGCGACGTCTGAGCCGATCTCCAGCGGCGTGAACCCGGCCGCCAGCGCGCCCGCGGCACCACCGGAGGAACCGCTGGTGGTCAGCGTCGGGTCCCACGGGTTGCGCGCGGTGCCGAACAGCTCGTTGTAGGCCTGCAGGTCGCGCGAAGCACGGGGCAGGTTGGTCTTGCCGAGGATGATCGCGCCCGCTCGCCGGGCCCCGGCCACCGCGGCCGCGTCCTCGTCCGGGACGAAATCGGGCAGCAGACCACCGGTGGTGCGCAGCCCGGCGGTGGCGAAGCTGTCCTTGACCGTCATCGCCACGCCGTGCAGCGGCGGCAGCGGGTCACCGCGCACAACCGCCTCGTCGGCCGCAACCGCCTCGGCCTCGGCGCGTTCGTTGCGGGTCACCACGAGCCCGAGTGCGCCGTCGTAGCGATCGATCCGGGCCAGCAGTGCGCGCAGGTACTCCCGGGCGGAAAGCTGCCCGTCGGCGATCGCCCGCGCCACCTGTCGGGCCGGCCACCAGCACAGCTCGTCTTCCATCACACCTCGGCTCGGTCCGCGGCGAGTCGGTGCGCGACGCCCGACGCATTTCCGGCTGTTTCACCCGCCCGTCGACATTAGTCTCGGCGAATTGTGCACCGCCTTACGCCGGAGCCCCACGATAGATGAGCCGGAAAATCGGGCATGGCCGTTCGCGCACTGACCTGAGCCCTGGCCGCCGACTACTGTCCGGGAGATGGCGCGACAACTGCGGCCGGGCCGCCCTGCCGGCGGGCGCGGGCGGTGAGCCGGGTGCGGGTGCTGATCGCCCGGACCACCGCGCCGCCCTGCCCGGCCGCCGGCGCAGCCCCGGCCGCTGCCCGCAGGCGCGACCAGGCGGCGTCGCGGGAGGCGCTGCGCCGGGTGTTGGTTCTGCTCGGGCGCGAGCCGCAGGTCACCGGCCGCACCTTCCCCCACCGCACGGTCTCGTTGACGCACTGTCCGGCCGGAGGCGGCGCCGCCGCGGTCGACGACCCGGTTCTCCCGGAAGTCGTCGGGGTCGGGGTCGACCTGGAAACCGATCGGCCACTGCCGCGGCGTGCCGCACGCTACTTCTGCACCGCGGACGAGCTCGCCTTTGTCGATGCCTTGCCACCCACCGACCGTTCCGCGCAGCTGCTGCGGCTGTGGACGGTGAAGGAGGCGCTGTTCAAGTCCGACCCGGAGAACGCGCACACCGCGTTGCGGCGCTACCAGCTGCCGGTGCCGGCCGCGGCCGGCGGCGTCGCGGACCGTCGCGGCGGCACCCGCCGGCTCGCGTTCGTCTACGCGAGCCGCCGATGGGGCGCCGAGCAGCTGTCGGTCGCGCTGGCGCTGACCCCGCAGGCGGACCGACCCGCGTACCGCCCCACGCACCGGTCTGAGGTGTCGCGCCCGGTGGACATCGCCGCCCGGGTGGCCGCCGCCCACCCAGACGCGCCCGGGCGGCCATGGGCCGGCACGCCGCTGGTCGGGCTGGTCGGGCTGGTGCTCGACCTGCCCGCCGCCGGTCCACTGCGGCTGCCGCCCCGACTGCAGCCGCTACGCACCGTCGCCGAGCTGACCGAGTTCCTCAATCCGCAGCTTCTCCCGTCCTGATCCACCGACCCACACAGGAGGTCGAAAGACATGTCGCCATCGGACGCCGACGCCGGCGAGTTCCCGCTGACCTGGGCCCAGCAGCAGTGGATGGCCGGTCCGCCGCCGCTGGACGAGAACGACGCCTGGCGCTATGAGCTCAGCCTGCCGGTACCGGTCGGACCCGGCCTCACGGTGCCCGACACGGTGGCGGTTGCCGGCGAGTTGGTGCGCCGCTACCCGCCGCTGCGGTCGCGGTTGCGCCGCGGCGCCGACGGGCAGCTGCGGCAGGAGGTGTTGGCTCCCGACGACCCGGCGGTGCTGGACGGGGTGCAGCGGCTCGGGGTGTGGTGCTTCGACTTCGTGACCGACGCGCTGTTCGACGCCGGACGGCGGATCAGCCAGTTCGTGACCGACCCCGACGCGGGGAACCTGATGATCGTGGTGCCGCCCGCGGGCACCGGTGGCGACGTCGAGATCTCCGTCGCGCACGCATTCGTCGACGCCAGCGGGGCCGGTGCCCTGGTCGCCGCTTTCCTGGCCGTCCTGCGCGGTCAGCAGGCCGCGCCGATTCAGCGGACCTGCTACGACATCCTCGAGTTCGAGCGCGGCGAGCGCGGCGCGGAGCTCTCCGCGCGCAACGTCCGCTACCTCGTCTCCACCGCGCGCCGGGCCGAGGAGCACGGCCTGAGCGATCCGCGCGGGACGGCCCCGGAGCCAACCGTGGACGGCTGCCGGCTGCGCAGTCGCAGGCTCCTGCGTGCCCTGGCCCGCAGCCAACCGGACTCCCGCCTGGCCCGCGCCGCGCTCGTACTGGCCGTGGCGCTGATCGCGTTCTGTCGGGTCCGTGGAACCGACGGCGCGTGGGTCAACATCGTCGTCGGCAACCGGGCCACCCCCGAGGCGGAGTCCTTCGTCGGCCTGGCCATGCAGTGGGGTGCGCTCACCGAGACCCTGCGGCCCGAGGACTCCCTGCGCACCGTGCGCGACCGGCTCACGCTGCGCCTCGCGCAGAGCCTGCGGCACGGCCGGTTCGACCCGCGCCAGGCCGGGCAGGAGTTCGACAGCGCTGGCATCGGCGGGCGCCCGGTGTTCACCTTCAGCCACTGGGAGTCGCCGACCACCGACTGGGACACTGCCCGCAAGCCCGTCGACGAGCACGCGGTGCAATCGGACCACTACGAGTGGACCAGCATGCCGGCCGGAGCGGGCGGGGCCGGCATGGAAGTCAACACCTCCACCTTGATGGACCAGGCGCTGCTCAAGGTGAAGTGGGACCGGCGGCGTTACGCCGACGCCCGCATGCGCGACTACATCGCGCACGTCGAGCGGATGCTCGACCTGGCCGTCGACGACCTCGACGTGCCGGTGGCGCGGCTACGCGACCTCGACCTGACCTGAGCACGAGCACTCGGGGCGGCCCGCCGCGCCGCCCGAGGCCGGCTGGGTATCCTGAATCAGGAATCCACGAACGGCCGATGGTGGGCCGAGCCGACATGACGTGGTCGCCGCAGCTTGAGCCGATCACGATCAGCGGCGTCGATGTAGGTGAACGGGCGCGGTGACGCACGTGCAACTCGGTGATCTGGGGCCGGCGCATGTTGCAGCGCGACGGACGACCCAGCCAACTCGGCGACGCGTTCGCAATGTACGGACGGATCTTCAAGACTCTGCACGTGCTCACCTTCGTCGACGACTCCGCCTACCGACGCGGCCGCGATGATCGTCGCCAGCCTGGCGGCCAGCTCAGAGACGTCGGCAACCAATTTCCGCAGCCGACGTTGCCGTGGATCTGGCCAGCCTGCACGCCGCCCCGGGCGTTGCCGCTGGCGAGGTTCTCGTTCTTCATCGGCATCAGAGCGCCGCTGATCGATGCTCGCCAACCATCCGGTCCGATCCGCACGGGTGGGATAGGACGTGCCGAACGGGGAATCGGACGGGCATGAGGATCAGCAGCACTCCCGCCGTGGCGGCGTCGAGCGAGGAGACCGGGCCCGACGGGGTACGCCAGCCCGGTGGCGAGGTGCACGCCTGGCTGCCCGGGCAGAACCAGACGCTGTGCGGGCTGCCGCTGAGCCGGACCCGGCTGCGGCGCTTCCCGCATGTCCGCTTCGACTACTCCTCGACCGACGTGCTCACCGCCGCCGACGCGGTGGGCCACATCTGCCCGCGCTGCCTGGCCGCGACCGGGGGCAGCGGGGACCGCCGGCAGCGGCAGAGCTGGGTACGCACCTCGCCCCGCCCCTGACTGACCCGCGAGCGATGTACGGATGCGCCCGCCCCGGCCACACACCAACCGCCCCTGACGGCACAGGGGTCGGCTCAGGCGTGGGAGAGCGCGAAGGCGGTCAGGAAGCCGGCGACCGTGATCAGGCCGACCAGCAGGTGGGCGTCCTCGAACGCCTCGGGGACCATGGTGTCGGTGATCATCGCGAGGATCGCGCCGGCCGCCAGGGCGGTGATCGACGCCAGCACCTCGGGCGGCGCTTCGCCCAGCAGCGTGTACCCGGCGAGCGCGGCGAGGCCGCTGACCAGGGCGATCCCTGCCCAGAGCGTGAAGACGTACCGGCTGGGCCGGCCGGCCCGGCGCATTCCGGCCGCGCTGGACAGGCCCTCCGGCACGTTGCTGAGGAAGACCGCAACGACCGTGACCACGCTGACCGCGCCACCGCTGAGCAGGCTCGCGCCGATCACCACCGACTCGGGGATGCCGTCGAGCAGCGCGCCCACCGCGATCGCCGACCCCGAGCCAGGTGCCTCCTGCTCGGACGGCTGCGCGCCGGAGCGTTTGCGGTGCCGCGCGCCCCGCCGGGCCAGCAGGACGTTCGCCCCGGTGTACGCGAGCGCGCCGCCAGCCGCCCCGATCGCGGTGGGCAGCAGCCCGCCCTGCTCGTGCGCCTCGGCGATCAGCTCGAAGGAGACGGCGGAGAGGAGCACCCCGGTGCCGAAGGCCATGATCGACGCGATGATCCGGCGCGGGACGGGCACGAACCAGCCAAGCGCCGCCCCGAGCAGCAGCGCCGACCCGGCCAGCAGCCCCCAACCGCCCGCTTGCGACCATCCCGGCATTCGCAGGACGTTACCCGTGCCCCGCGCGGCGAAACCGGGTCAGAAGTCCGCGTACAGGTAGGGGAGCTGGCGGGGGAAGAGGCGGCGCAGCTCGGCGGCGGCGTCCGCCGGCACCCGACCGAGGCCCCGGATGTCGACCTCCGCCGGGTCCAACACCCCGTACGCCAGGGCGGAGAGCCCGGCGGCGGTGAGCGTCGCGGCCGGCACGGGCCCGGCGGAGGCGTCGCGGACCAACTCCAGCCGGCCCGTCTCGCCGTCGAGCAGGTGGGTGCCGGCGAGCCACCGGTCCCTGGTCAGCTCCACCCGGACCCGGCCCGGCCCGGCCGGGAGGCCGGCCAGTGCGTCGAGCGCGAGCAGCCGGGCCATCGGCGCGGGCGACCCGGGCCGGGTGACGCGCGTCTCGACGTGCACGGCCAGGTCGGTCAGCCACAGCTCGGGCAACTCGTCCGCCGCGACCCGCAGGCTGATTCGGTCCACCTGGTCGACGTGCCGGGCGAGGAACTGCAGGATCAAAGCCCGGGCGTACGGGTCGGCGACCAGCAGGTCGTCGCCGGCCAGCTCGCCGCCGTGGTTGTCGATCCGGTACGTGAGCACGCCGACCGGCATCCCGTCCCGGCGGGCGGTGATCAGCCACCGGTCGTCGTCGTCGCGCATCCACACCGCCCGGACCTCCGGGAAGACCGCGAACCCGTGCCGCTCGGCAAGGCAACGCTCGGTGAAGGCGCGGTGGCCGGCGTACCCGGTGCCGGTCCGCTCCCAGGTCAGCTCACCGGGCAGGTCGGCGCGGAGCAGTGGGCCCAGATCGGCCGGGGTGAAGGTGACCCTCCGGGCCTGGGGCAGGCCCACGTATCCGAACTGCTCGTAGAACGAGGCGCGGAACGGGTACAGCGCGGTGAGCGTGTGCCCCCCGTCGCGCATGTCGTCGAGGAGTTGGTGCAGCAGGGCCCGGACGTGCCCGCGACGGCGGGCCATCGGGTGGGAGACCACCCCGGCGACGCCGGCCATCGGCAGCACCGCCCCGCGCAGGTTCTGCCGCATCGGCACGGCCGACGCCGCGGCGAGCGTCTCGCCACCTTCCTCCGCGACGAGGGTGCGGTTGACCTCGTTGTAGGGCAGGTGGCGGGGGAAGTCCTCGGCTCGCTCGGGTCGCATCGGCGACGGTTCGAAGCAGTATGCCTGGAGCGGGAACGAGGTGGTCAGCCGCTCGGAGGTGGTTACCCGCCGGATGGTCATCCCCCATCCC
>NZ_SMKJ01000083.1:0-23271 GCF_004348615.1 Micromonospora sp. KC207 | reverse complement strand
GACTCTGTTCGTGAGAAGGGGACCCTTCCATACCGCAGGCGTTAACAGGGGGCCCCTCCTTTCACCGGCCGGGCACGGCGGCGCAAAAGTTCGTTAGCGGGCCGGGCCAGCAGCGGGGTGCCGGCGGTGGTGACCAGTGCGCCGAGCAGCAGGCCGGCGAGCACGTCGTGCGGGTAGTGCAACCCGACGAAGACGCGGGAGAACGCGGCGAACACGGCCAGTGGGATCGCGTACCAGGCGAGTCGGGGGGAGAGCAGCAGGATCGCCGCCGCCAGCGCCCCGGCGATGGTGGAGTGGTTGCTCGGGAAGGACCAGTCTCCGGCGGGCGGGCACTGGCCAGCGATGATCGCCAGGTCGACCGGGGCGCGACAGGGGCGGTCCTCGTCCACGACAATCTTGAGCAGCTCGCTGCCGCCGTACGCGAGGACCACGGTGACTGGCGCGGCCAGGGCGAGGGCCAGGTTACGCGGCCCGGCGCCCAGCTTCGGCAGGGCCGCCGCCACCAGAAGCAGCCCGAGCAGGACGATCGACCACTCGGTGAAGTGCGCGGCGAACCACTGGACGGGCTCCGGCGTGCCGTCCGCGAAGCGGACGATGTCGTGGTAAAAATCGTCGCTGAACGGCGGTACGGCTGACAAACCGGTGTTCATCATGGCTCAGTCTACCAAAGTTCACCTGCTGTTCACCTGACCGGTGGCGCCCCGGCGACTCGCCCGCTTCCGGCGGCGCCCGCCGGTAGGGAAGGGCCCCCTGTTGACGCCTACGGTAGAGAAGGGTCCCCTACTCACGCCCGAGGCGAGGCGGGGCCGGGCCCCGCCTGCACCATGCCGGACATCCGCTCGACGACGTCCTCCAGCGCCTCGAAGGCGTACGCCCAGTTGTGGCACTTGAAGCTGCGTAGCCCGTCGATCGGGTTCCGGCAGTCGACGCAGTGCACCCCGGGGATCGCGTCCGGGACCTCGGTGTTGACGTACCGGCGCTCACCGAGGATCACCCGGGTGATCATTGCCCGGTCGTGCACCCCGTGCAGGGCCGACGAAATGATGTCCAGCCAGGTCATCCGCCGGCCGCACTTCGGGCAGTCCGGCTCGTCGCCGCTGACCCACAGGGGCGCGCCGATGCTGCGCGCCGGCATGCCGAGCAGCTTCTCGATCCGTCGTACGTCCTGCTCGGGGGTGACCCAGCGGTGCTGACCGGGCAGCGAGGCCGGCGAGTCGTACACGGCGCGGAACAGAACCGGGTCGACCTCGACAGTCTCCCGCTGACGGGTCATGGCGACCTCCTCGACCTCGCGGCGTCGGCCCGGCCGACGCCCGCAGCCCACCGTCGTCCCGGTGGCCGACGGACACAACCGGATCAACGACACGACGGGTCTGCGGGCAGCCGCGCGAGGTGCTACACATTCAGGGCGCACTCGCTGCGGGGGCTGGCCGCGCGGCAGGCGCCACCCGCTTTCGTGGAGGACACCCGTGACCAGCGAGCCGCTACCGACCGCGACCACCCCCGGGCCGGGCGCCGCCGCCGACAGCAGGCCGAACGTCGCCCGGATGTACGACTACTACCTCGGCGGCTGCCACAACTTCGCCGTCGACCGGGCCGCCGCCCGACAGGTCCTGGAGATCTTCCCCGACACCGGCGTCGCCGCCCAGACCAACCGCGCGTTCCTGCGCCGCGCCGTCCGGCACGCCGTCGAGCAGGGCGTACGGCAGTTCCTCGACATCGGCGCGGGGCTGCCCACCCAGGGCAACGTGCACGAGGTGGTGCAGTCCATGGCCCCCGACTCCCGGGTCGTCTACGTCGACTACGACGAGGTCGCCGTCGCGTACGCCCGGCAACTGCTCTGCGACGCGGCCCGCACGGTCGTCGTCGAGGGTGACCTGCGCCGGCCCGACGAACTGCTCGCCCACCCCGACGTGACGGCGTCGATCGACTTCACCCGGCCGGTCGCCGTGCTTCTGGTGGCGGTGCTGCACTTCGTGCCCGACGCGGAGGACCCGTACGCGGCCGTCGCGCGGCTGCGTGACGCCACCGTTCCGGGCAGCCGGCTGCTGCTGTCCCACCTGACCCTCGACGGCGCCCCGCCGCTGCCCGCGCAGCAGGGCCGCGCCGTCTACCAGCAGAGCACCGCCCCGCTGGTGCCCCGCACCCGCGCCGACATCCTGCGCTTCTTCGACGGGTACGAGCTGGTCGAGCCCGGCCTCGCCTGGCTGGCCGACTGGCGTCCGGACGGCGAGCCCCAGGCGGGGGTGTCGCACGGCTTCGGCGGCGTGGGCGTCCGCCGCTGAGCCGCCGGATCATCGCCTGGCGGCACCCATTACAGTCCGCGTGGCAGGTGGTCCGGTTCCAGGTGGAGCAGACGGTGCTGCTGGCGTCGGAGTAGTAGATGATGGTGATGCTCTCGTTGTCCCCGGGATACGGGATGGCCTCCTAGGAGTGATCCGCGCATGCCGACGACGGACGGGCCGGCGGCCGGCCCCGCAGGGGCGGGAGCGACCCGGGCCGTGACCGACCCGGACGACGGAGCGCGCCTGGCCACGGCCCTGTCCGACCGGCTCGCCACCCTCGCCTTCGTCGACCTCACCACCGAGCAGGTCACGGGGCTGCTCGCCGACACGATCGCCGACTGGGGTGCGGCGTGCGGCTGGCGGGTCTACCGGCGGGCGGCCAGCGTCGTGCCGCTGCCGCCACCGATGTCCGGGCAGCGATCGGTCGTCGACGTGGCCTGCGCCCGCCCCGCCGCGCCGCCCGTGGTGATCGAGGTCGACCACACCGACCGACGCCGTACGGTCGAGAAGCTTCTCGCCGAAGCCGACGCCGGGCGGGTGCCGATCTGGGTCCGGTGGGGCTCCCGTGGCTTCGCCGCACCGCCGGAGCCGGTCCGCATGGTCACCCTCACCGTCACCGCACGGCGCGGGGAGGCCGGCGTACGGCTGCACTCCCGCCGCCCGGCGCGGCAACTCCCGCCGCCGACGCACCATGCCGAGCCGGTCACCGCCGGCCCGCCGGATTCCCTCTTCGACCCCACGGGCGGGAGCTGAGGCGGCGGGTCGGCGGGCACCGGGCGGCGTACGTGGCTTTCACTTGCGCACCGGACACCCGCACCGGCCCGCCGAGTCGGTCGGCGTCAGTAGTAGGTGTTCATGGCGGCCCGCACCTCGGCGAGAGTGGCATCGGCCACCGCTCGGGCGCGCTCGTTGCCCTCGCGCAGCGTCTCGCGGAGGTAGGTGCGGTCCTGCCCGAACTCGGTCCGGCGTGCCCTGATCGGGGCCAGGTACTCGTTGACCGACTCGGTCACGATTTTCTTGAGCGCTCGAAATCTCGTCCTTGACCGTTGGATTGCGGTTGAGTTCGGAAACCGAGACGAGGCTGAGGAAGGGCAGCATCAGTTGGTTGAGCGCAGGGACCGCGCCGTGCGTGAAGATCGTGCTGTTGCCAGCGATCAACGTCCGGCGGGTGCCGGGGCGCGACCCGGAGTTCGCCAACGGTCGCCCGCGCCTCGTGCAGCACTTCGCGCAGCCGGGTCACTCGGGAAGGCGACGTGAACCGTCGAGACATGCTTCGCCAGACAGGGCCCAGCTCCACCGCATACACCCTGCCCGCCCTCCGCTGGTTCCTCACGTCGGGCACGGCGTCCTGGTGCGCCATCGTCCGCTCGTGCTCGCTGGCCTGGCTGCTCGCTTTCGGACACGGCTGTCCATGACACTCCTCCCTCGGCTGGAGCCGGCCCGGCAATGGCCCCGGCTTCGAGCGCCAGGGCCATCGAGCGAAACCATCTCATCGCGATGGGTGCTGGTCGTCAGCTCCAGGAACGTAGGAATCAGGTACAGCTCGTAGTCCAGTCCCTGACCGTCAACCTCCAACTGCTGGCTGCTTCCCGAGAGGCTGGGCGGGCCGGCGCAAGTGCCGGTGAGTGTGTAGAGACCCGGGTCAACGGCGAACTGAAAGCCGCCGTCAGAGCCCGTGACAACCTCGATCCCGACCGGCTCCAGCCGGATCGTCGCCCCCTCCACCGGCAGCCAGTTGTTCATGTCGAGCGCCCGGCCACTGAGGCTCCACATGACGGAGACCGTGAAGGATCCCTGTGTCATGGGACTTAGCCGGCCGTGGCGGTCGACCGCCACCGCGTACACCGGACGCTCACCGCTCAAATGGCCGACGTCGATCGTCACAATGGCCGCCCCATCAGCCCCCGCCGGGACCACGCGCCGACGCTGTATCGGTAGCTGGTCACCGAGGTGTCACCGTTCGCGTCAAACCTCCCGAGGTGCGCCTCGGTCAGGGGCTATAGCGACTGAAGTCGATCGGCATGCAGATCGGGAAGTGGCGGAATCGCTGACGGGAAATCTACTGTCAGCTAGCCGTCCACGAATTCGCTTTGCCCACGGGCATGCCGCGTCGCTCACTGTAGACACCCATTCAGTGAAACGGAGTCAGCCGTGGCTACCACCAATCGAACCGGGCAGGCGATCATCCTCGGCGGCAGCATCGGCGGCCTGCTCGCCGCGCGGGTGCTCAGCGAGTCGTACGCGAAGGTGACCGTCTTCGACCGGGACGAGCTGCCGGCGGAGGCCGTCGACCGCAAGGGTGTGCCGCAGAGCGGGCACTCGCACGGGCTGCTCGCCCGGGGCCGCCAGATCCTGGAGGAGTTCTTCCCCGGCCTGACCGCCGACCTGACCAGCCAGGGGGCGGTCGCCATCGACGTCCAGCGGGACTGCCTCTGGATCAACGACGGCCATCGAATTCCCCGGGTCGCCTCTGGACTGGAGGTGCTCTGCGTCAGCCGGCGCGTTTTGGAGGCGTACGTCCGGGACCGGGTCCGGGCGCTGCCCAACGTGGAGATCCGGGACAGGTGCGAGGCGTTGGGGCTGCTCGCCGATGGTGGCGCGGTCGTCGGCGCGCGGGTCCTGCCCCGGGGCGGTCGGGAGGAACGCCACGACGCCGACCTGGTGGTGGACGCGACCGGCCGGGGCAACCGCGGCCCCACCTGGCTCGCCGAACTCGGCTACCAGCCGCCGGTCGAGGACCGGGTGGACCCTCGCACGGTGTACGTCTCCCGCGACTACCGCCGCACCCCGGGCGAGGCCGACTTCGCCGCCTTCGTCAGCAGCCCCTCGCCGGCCGCCCCGCGCGGCGGGGTGGCCATTGCCGCGGAGGGCGACCGGTGGATGGTCACGCTGCTCGGCGTCGGCCCGGACCAGGCCCCACCGACCGACCCCGAGGGTTACCTCGCCTTCACCGCGCGGCTGCCCGCCCCGGAGCTGCACGCGCTGCTGAGCCGGGCGGAGCCGCTCGGCCCCCCGAAGCGGATGCGGCTGCCCACCAGCGTGCGCCGTCGCTACGAGCACCTCGCCCGCCTGCCGGAGGGCTTCATCGCGGTCGCCGACGCAATATGCAGCTTCAACCCGGCGTACGGGCAGGGCATGACGGTGGCCGCGGCGGAGGCGGTGGTGCTGCGCGACTGCCTCCGGCAGGGCCGGAAGGAGCTGCCCCGCCGCTTCTTCGCCAGCGCGGCGAAGGTGGTCGACGTGCCGTGGGACATGGCCGTCGGCGCCGACCTGCGCTACCCGACGGTCGTCGGGCCGCGCAGCCGCCGGACCCGCTTCCTCAACGGGTATGTCACCCGGCTGCACGCTGCCGCCGCGCGGCACCCGGTCGTGGGGCGGCGCTTCCTGAGCGTCGCCAACCTGATGACGCCACCGCCGGGGCTCTTCGCGCCGGGGATCGTCGCCCGGGTGCTCTGGTCCGGCCGGCGTACCATGCCGCACCCCGTCCACGTGGAGCCGGCGGCGCGTGTCAAGGAGCTGGCTGGCCGCTGAGCCGGGCACCGCGGGTGGGCGGCCGGGGGACAACCGCCCACCCGCATGACCGCCTGCCGCCGACCAGGCCGCTCACCGTGTTCGGTCCCGCAGCCGTCCGTCCCGGATCGCCTGCGAGCGCCATCGCTGTCACCCGTGCGGCGGCCCCTCCGGCCGATCGGTTCGTCACCGTTCACCGGTGCCGTTCCTGCCGTTCCTGCCGTTCCACCGCCACCCGTCGCCTGGGCTGCTGCCTACGTACCGCGTCATGCCCTTCGCCGGTCCTGGAGACAGTCTGCTGACCGCCGGGCGCCACGTCGACTACCCGGCCGACGATGCGAGACAAGCCACTCGTCCCACCTGCAGAAACCCCTACCACCCGAAACCAGGACAGTGGGAACGCTGCCCAACCAACAGTCGCCTGGACGAGATCGTGGGCCCGACCGACGGCAATCTGCCTGCCGCGAATGCCCCTGACCCACGAAGCATTCGGCAAGCTGTCGAAACACCCCATCCTCGAGCATCTGCGTCTGACCCTGGTCGCTGTCGGCGCACTGCCCGAGAGCGACGAGGAACTCGTCCGCCTCGAGCAGGCGCTCACCGACTTCCTCGCCGCGTTACAGGATCCGCACCGCCGGAAAATCCTGCACCGCTACTTGATCTGGAACCCGCTCAGACGGCTGCGCAGCCGAAAGAACGGACGCTCTACGGCTCGCAACAAGCCCTGCGCATTCGCCTGCACCGACGTGCAGCTGTTCCGACTCGCCACCGAAATCCCCGCGGCAATCCCGGCCCGAACACTCGGGATCAGCGGACGCAGGGCTGGCCGCAGCGCCCAGGTTGGCGATCGTCGACCGACCTCCTGCACGCCGAGACCGAGACGAGGATCGACCTGGGCGCGATGCCCCCGGAGGGCGTTGCCCGATGCCGAGCAGCGTGGGCGCGGCTCACCGGACGTCAGACATGCGTCGTCCACGGCGACCCCCACTAAGCCATGTCGAGCTGCCGCCGGAAGCACCCGCGATGAACGAAAGGCGTACGGCAGGCTTCTTCAGCACCAGGTCCAGCGTGACTGCCGCGGCCGACCGACAAGGTCTGGCGATGGTCACCAAGTACGAGCAGTCCTGGTACTTCGGCAGCCACTTCGTCGCCGAACTCCGCCGTGGAGCAGCGTTTCGCTACCAGTTCCCGAGACGGTCACGTCACCTACATAACCGGCCCGGCCGGCCTGCGCTCTACGGTTCGATGAGTGCGGTGGAGCGCAGGAAGCGCACGACGGCAGCGGTTTCCGTGTCGACTTCGGTCTGGATCTGAGGTGGCCAGGGCTGGAACGGCTCCACCTGGATCGTGCGTCCGCCGGAGCGGCGCGTCCAGGTGGCGACGGCCAGGCCGTCGGCGACTACGGTAGCTCGTATGGTTCCGCCTCCGGGCCAGACCCGGGCTTGGTGGGCCGCGGGGACGGAGCCCTCGCGGGTTCGGGAGCCGGTCAGGTAATTGTCGTAGGCCGGGAGCAGACGTACGTCGGGCGTGCGGGGCGTGTCCAGGGGCAGGTGGCCGTGTCGGGCGAGCGCGGTCAATCCGGCGTCCGTGGTGATCGTGCCGGATTGCGCGAGTTTCTTCCATGCGCTGCGTGCCCAGGTGATGGGTAGCCCTGACCAGGCTGCGAAGTCTTCGACGCCTGCGGGCGCGAAGGCGATCAGGTAGCGGCGGGCAAGCTCGGCGAGGGCGGCGTCCTGCTCGAGGTGACTTCCGGTGCTGGGCAGCCAGTCGTCGAGCAGGACGTAGGTGGCGTCTGCGGCGCGCTGCGGGCCGTGGCAGATGATGCCGGCGAGTGCCGCGTGGCGGATCAAGTGGAAGGGCGCCTGTCCGTCAGGGGAAATGCCGAGGGCGGTGAGGTGTTCGGTCAGCTCGGCTCGGGTCAGCGGCCCGTGCGTGCCCAGTACGCGTCGGATCAGGTGGTCGGCGCGCTGGCGTAGGTCGTCGTCCAGGCTGAGCTGCTGGTAGCGGCGGCTCGTCGCCGCGAGGAAATGCGGGCCGAGCAGGCGCAGCGCCCAGCGGGCGTCCTCGCCGGGGATGGTGTGCAGGGTGCCGCGCATGAACCAGTTGCGGACGATGCTTCTCTCGTCCTCGTACGCGGTGCGAATGGCGCTGGCCGTGATGTCGCGGCCGCGCGCGCGGATGCCGAGGTCGGCTGCCGTGGCGTCCTGCGCTTGGATGGCGAAGACCCGCCGCACGACCGCCGCGGCGGAGTCCTCCCGGACGCCGTCGGCCAGTGCTTGCGCGCGGGCGCGCATCCGGCGGACGCGCTTTTGGTGAAGCATCGGATGCATCTCTGCTCCGCGCCGTCAGGAGACGGCCGAGCCGAGAACGTGTGCGAGTTCGGCTGGGGCCGACAACATAGGCCAATGCCCCGTCGACAGGTCGAAACGCCGCCACGGCGGCTGGTTGAGGAACGCCAACATCGGCAACCCGGCGTCCAGCAGGTTCTTGAAGTCGTTGCAAGCGACCAGGACGCGGTCGACGTCTGGGCTGGGTTCGGCCGGGCCGGCGAGCCGCTGCTCGAAGGTGCCGAACGGCTGGGAGGTGGCACCTGCGCGCAGAAGCCCCCGCTTGTTCTCGTCGAGTCCGTAGAGGCTGCTGGACAAGCCCAGGACGTCAAAGGGCGGCATCGGCAGCCGCCACCCGTCGCCGAACTCTGCTACCTGCTGGCGCAGCTGGTCGACAGCCTCGGGTGGCATGAGGTCAAGCATGCACATGCCAGCGGCGAACGGGGCGCTGTCCACGTAGACCACACGCTCCAGCCGATCACCAAGGCGCCCGGTGGCCCCGGTGACGGGAGCAGCTGCGTAGCTGTGGGCGACCAAAGTGACTTCGCGCAGATCGCGTCGCTCGACGAAGTCAGTGATGTCCGCAATATGGGTTTCCAGGTCCGTCTCCGGGGTGCCCCGGTCGGCGTACTCGCCGAGACCGGTCAGCGTCAGCGGCAGCGCCGTATGCCCGCGCTCACGCAGAGCCTGCGCGGTGTCTTCCCAGGCCCACGCGCCGAGCCAGGCGCCGGGAACGAGTACGAAGGTAGCCATGTGATCTCCCTGAAGTGAGGTGCCGCCGCGAGCGTAGGATCAATACAGGACAAGTTCCGCCCTGAAATGGTCGAGTGATCCATGTCGCATCCCCTCACCCGCGTATTGACCCTGCTGGAACTCCTCCAGTCGCACACGCGGCTTCCCGGCTCCGAGCTGGCCGATCGGCTCGGCACCGACGTCCGCACCGTGCGTCGGTACGCCGCGCACCTGCGCGAACTTGGCATCCCGGTAGAGGCCGAACGAGGACGCCACGGCGGCTACCGCCTGGCCCGCGGCTACCGGATGCCACCCTTGGTGCTCACCAACGACGAGGCCCTCGCCGTCGTCGTGGGCCTGCTTGCCGCTGAGCGGCTGGGCATGAGCATGATCACCCCCGCGAATTCGGGCGCACTGGCCAAGATCGAACGAGTCCTACCGCACAGCCTGCGGGAGCCGCTGGCCGCCATGCGAGAGACCTTGTCCTTCACGACGAACGCGGTGACCGCACAGGCACCCGAGACGAGTGTGCTGCTGGCCCTGGCCCAGGCGTCGCGCGCCCGCACCACCGTCGGCATCAGCTACCTGTCCTGGCACCAGGACCAGACCGAACGTGACCTCGATCCCTACGGCGTCGTCTTCCATCGCGGCCGCTGGTACGCCGTCGGCCGCGACCACCGGCACGACAGCCTACGGACCTTCCGCATTGACCGCATCGCATCAGTCACGACCCGCACGCAGACCTTCACCGCCCCCGACGACTTCGACCCCGTCACCCACCTGACCTCGGCACTGGCTCAAGTGCCCTACCGCTGGGACGTCGAGGTTCTCATCCACGGCCCGCTGGACGACATCGCCCGCCGACTGCCCCGCTCCGCCGTGACACTCACCGCAGACACCGCCGGTGTCTTGATGCACGCAAGGGCAGAGCGCCTGGACGGAATGGCCCACCTGCTCGCCTCCCTGGAATGGCCCTTCACCATCCACCGACCCGACGAACTACGGCAGGCCCTGAAGAACCTGGCCGACCAGCTCACAGCAGCCGCAGAGCGAGCACCGGGACAACCGTCGTAGCGGGATGCCGCGACCAGCTCACGCCCGAGCCCTGGCTCGATTCGATCATCAAGGTGCCGGAGCTCGGACAGAATCGCGCGATGAGCAGGCAGTCGCCGATCAACGGCACACGAGGGCGTCTCCCACGGGCGGATTGACAAACGAGCTGGTTGAGCGGGTCGCGACACGGCGGTCAACGCACCTGCTTCGGGTGGCGATCGACGCACCGGACACCGCCAGCAAGACAACCCTCGCAGGCGAGGCGGCCGATAAGCTCACCGCGCAGGCGGCAAGGTGATCCGGGTCGGCGTCGATGGCTTCCAGCAGCCACGAGCCGTGCGACACCGGCGCAGCCTGCCTGCGGAAGGGGCTTCTACCAGGACTCGTTCGACTACGCGGCCCTACGCGGGTTGCTATTGGACCCGTTGGGCCGGGGCGGTAATCGTCGCTACGGACCGCGCCTTCGGCCACCATCAAACCGTCCGGAGGACGCGCCAGTGCGAGTAGCGCCCGACGGGGCGGTTTCTTCCGTTCGATCGGGAATTCCTGCTACGCCGGGGACTCGACGGCTGCTCGGATTTGCGGGTGTCAGTACGGCAGCCGCCGTTTGAGATGTCGCTGGTGGGGGCTGGGTAGACGAGGTGCGGCCGCCGCGTGATCATCTGTCTGTTGTGGACATGACTTCAGATCTGCCGGTGGCCGTGTGCCACAGCGTGAACCCTGCCCGGTGGTGGCAGGTCTTGACCGGGGTGTGCGACGGGGTCGCGGGACGGTTCGGGCGGGTCGAGTCGCGTCGGACGGCGGTGGTGTTCGTGTCGGGGCTGCTTCCGGATGTCGAGGTCAGGACGTGCTGGCAGTTGGCGGAGCGGGCCGGGCGCGCGCGGCCGGATGCGATGCGGCGGTTGTTGTGTCGGGCGGTGTGGGACGCCGACGCGGTCCGTGACGACGTGCGGGCGGTGGTCGTGGGCCGTTTGGGTGGCCCGGACGCGGTCCTGGTCGTCGACGAGACCGGGGGCCTGGAGAAGGGTGTGCACACGGTCGGGGTGCAACGCCAGTGCGCCGGCACCGCCGGCAGGATCGGGAACGCACAGGTGGGGGGTGTTCTGCGGCTATGCCAGCAGGCACGGGCACACATTGATCGACCGCAGGGTTTACCTGCCGGTGTCCTGGACCGATGACCGGGACCGATGCCAGGCCGCCGGAGTCCCCGACACGATCGAGTTCGCCACCAGCCGTCATGGCCGCAGAAATGATCACCGTGGCCCTCGACGCCGGCGTCCCGGCCGGGTGGGCAACCGCGGACGAGGCCTACGGCAACAGCAGCGTCTTCCGCGCCCACCTGCGCGGACACCGCCTGGGCTATGTCCTGGCCGTGTCCCGCAGCCACCTGATCCCCCTCGACGGCGGCAAGACCCGGATACGGGCTGACCGGGTCGCCGCCGAGCTACCGGCCTCGGCGTGGCAACGCCGCAACGCGGGAGCCGGATGCAAAGGCCCGCGTCTGTACGACTGGGCCTGGCTCGACGACGTCTGCACCGACGCCGACCCCGATGACAGCGGCCACCACAGCCTCCTGATCCGCCGCAACACCACCACCGATGAGCGGGCCTTCTACCGCTGCCGGACCCCACGACCGGCCACCCCGGCCCCGCTCGTGCGGGTCGCCGGCATCCGCCGGACGGTCGAGGAGAGCTTCCAAGCCGCCAAGGGCCAGGTCGGCCTCGACCAGCACCAGGTCCGCCGCTGGGACTCCCGGCACCGGTTCACCACCCTCGCCCTGGCCGCTCTCGCCGTCCTGGCGATCCGCGCCGCTGACGCCGCCGACCACGGCCCGGCCGACACCGGACTGATCAAGCTCACCGTCAACGAGATCCGCCGACTGATCAACGCCTGCGTCATCCGCCCGATCCGCAACCTCGCCCACCGTCTGCGCTGGTCAGACTGGCGCCGCCGCCATCAAGCCCGAACCCGACAAGCCCACTACACCCGACGCCTCAACCTCGAAAGCAGCGGCGTCCGGGTAGTTGTTCAACGCCATTCTCTACGTCAGCCGCACCGGGTAGCCGGCGTGTTCATTCTTGCCTGGCAGGCTGGGTAGGGCGAATGGGTGTGGTGCTGTTCGTCGGCGACGGTTCGCTCGTGGACCCGGGGCCGAAGCCCGTCCGACAAGGTGTTGGCCAAGCTTCGCCGCGAGCTGCAAGCGCTCGCTCAGTGGCACCTCGGAGGACTTGGCGCTGTTGAGGTCGTCGCCCACGTACCGGACGATCCCTTGGGGCGGGGGCAGCGCAGGGAGCCGAGGCGGTCGTAGATCCTCCGGGCTGGTGCTCGCAAGCCGCCGCAGGTGATCGTCACGTAGGACCGGAAGGCGTCTGCGGATTCCAGCACGGTTGACCGAACCGGGCCGCAGAGCTGCCCACAGGCGGACCCGACCCGGGGGAGGCATTCGGGTAATCTGTGGCTCAGCGGGCCGTTAGCTCAATGGCAGAGCTGAGGACTTTTAATCCTTAGGTTCTGGGTTCGAGTCCCAGGCGGCCCACCAACCGCACCATCGTGCGAACCGGTGGTTGTTCATCGTGAGTGCCCCCGTCCGGGTTGGGCGGGGGCATCGTCGTGTCGGTGGGGATCTTGAAGACGGGAACGACGCCCTGGTCGGTGAGTCGGACTTCGACGATGAGGGTTCGATGGCTGCCTTGCGTTCGGTGGCGGTGCCGCTGGTCATGATGGTGGTGAGGTGGTCGCGGATCCGGGTGATGGTGCCGGGTGGCGGCGGTGTGGGTTGGGTGGCGAGGCCGGCCTCGAGTTCGGCGTGCCGGGTGTGGAGTTGGGTCAGTCGTTGGCGGAGTTCGTGGATGCGGGGGGCCGGCGGTGGCGTCGTCCATGGTGCCGTTTTCGAAGGCGGTGTGGTAGCGGGTGATGGCTGCGTCGGTGGTGGTGATCTGGTGGGCGATGGTGGTGAGTTCCGCCCTCCGGTCGTGGTTGGTGGTGTCTCGTTGGGCGTGGGCGCGTTCGATCATGGCGGCCAGGATGGGTTCGGCGGTGGTGTTGAAGTCGTGTAGGGCTTTGAGGATCATGTGGTCGAGGTCGTCGGCGGGGAGCCTTGGGGCGGTGCAGGTGGCGTGTTGGCCGTAGCGGCTGCGGGTGAAGCAGGTGCACAGATGTAGTAGCGGTAGCGGCGGGTGCGGCCGGTGGCCAGTAGTTTTGGCTCTGATCCACTCGGTTGTGGAGTGGTGCGTGATGCTCAGGCATGCAGGATGCGGTGCCGGAGTTCCAGGACATGGACAGTCCGGCGGTGACGGCGGCGAGGTCTTGGCGTAGCCCGCGGGCGAAGCTGCGGATGGCTGCTGCCGTGCTGGCCTCGGCTTTGCCGAGCCAGTCGGGTAGGTCTTGGCCTCGAAGGTTGGTCATGATCACGGCGAAGGAGCTGACGATGTCAGCGGCTTCGCGTAGTGCAGGGCAGCGGTCAATGATCGTGTGTCGCTTGGCCCGGTGCTCGCCGGTGAGGGTGTTCGGGTCACGGGTGATCCAGTTCGTCGCTTGTCGCACGGTCACGCCGGTGGGTGGGCTTGGAGGTGGCTCGCCGGACTCGCGGAGGGGTTGCAGGTGGCGGCGGACGGTGCGTTCGCTGCCGCGGTAGCCCTGCTGGCGGATCTCGGCGTAGATGAGGGCGGCGTCGGTGCAGCCGGCGTTCCACCGCTAATGGATATGGGTCAGGTAGGGATGCAGGGCTCGTCCGGTGCTGCTTAGGCGGCCGTGGCTGAGCAGGTCGTCGGCGGTTTCGGCTTGGGCGTAGCGGCGTATGGTCTTGCGGTCCAGGCCCAGGTTCTCGGCGATCGCGTTGATGTTCACGCCGGCCCGACGCAGTTCGTGGACGGCGGCGTGTCGGTCTCGGGTTCGTGCGGCCAGCGGGCCTTGAAGCTGTTCAGGGATCGGAGCTGCCCGCGGTTGTGGCGGCTCATCTTCGGCCTTCGGGTTCGGCGGGGCGAGGCAGTTGCGGTGGGCGGCCGCCACCTTCTCGACGGCCTGGCAGAGGTTGCGCCATAGGTGGAACCGGTTTGCGATTTGCACCGCATCAGGGGCGGCGGTTCGGGCGGCTTCGGCGTAGCTGCTGGCCCGGTCCCGGCAGATGATCTCGATGCCGGGGTGTTCCCGAAGCCATGCCGCCAGGGTGCCAGAGGTCCGGTCGGGGAGGACGTCGATCGGGTGCCCAGCCTCGATGTCGATCAGCACCATGCCGTAGACGTGACCCCGTTTGAGAACGAAGTCGTTCACACCCAGGACCCGCGGCCCTCGGACGGACGGATGGTCACGCTGTGAACGGATCAGTCGCAGCATCGTGTTCGGGCTCACGCCCATCTCGAGCAGCTCAGCCGGGCTCCAGCACGCCCGGCCAGGGCGTGTCCGATCGCCGTCAACGTTCGCCGAAGCGGCTGACTGCGGCGGGTGAATCGACCGGTCAAACCCTCGACCTGCTCTACGAACGTTCGTTGACGGCAGTCCAGCGTTACGCACACGAACCGACGAACACGCAGGTCCAGCACCACCGGCGAGCCTGCCAGCGCGACATCGGCCAGCCTCCGCCGATAAGAGCCGTGCACCCGACTCGACGCCGTCTCGCAGTCCGGGCAAGCCGCCATCGTCGCAGAGGCCGCCGCCGAGATAATCACCTTGCCGTTCACCACGGCGACATTCTGAACCGTTACCCCGTCAAGGTGAGACATCACCGTCGCCATCACGTCATGCCACAGTCGACAATGATCAACCACCCGCCACGGGCTATGCCGCGATCTGGTGCAGCGTAGTCGGTGTGAGGGTCTGTTCGTAGTCGGCGGGGCTGAGGTAGCCGAGTGCGGAGTGGCGGCGGCGGTGGTGGTAGAAGGCGATCCAGCGGAACACGTCGCCGGGGGGCCTCGGTGGCCCACCGTCACCTCGACGAGACACCGCACGAGTGGCTGTGGTTCATCGACCAGCGCCGGCGGTCCGCCGTCGGCGAGGATCTCAACACTGCCGTCGAGGTTCAGCCCGCCCGAATCGGTGCGCGAACCATCCCACCAGATGGTTCAGACCGACGGCCAATCGGCGATCTCGTCGACCACCACAAGCAGAGAACATGACTGGTCCTCGACGAGAGGTGGCACAACACGCCGTGTGACAGCACCGCCCTTCCGCCGGGAACACCGACGTGCATCTAGCAGATTTCTCGCCGGACGCCGGGCCAAAACCGGCACTGAGCTGCGATTGTGTTCAATTCACCCAGCGCCGCTGGAGTAGTGCAGAACAAGCTGAGGAACCCAGACAGCTATCCTGCGACGAACTCGAGCGGGTTCCGCCGCACACCGAAGCGCTGCCGCAGCGCACGGCCGGCTGCGTGCACGCCGCACATCCCGTGCACCGCCTGACCCGGCGGAGTGGAGGCCGAGCAGAGATAGACGCCGGGCAGCGGGGTCGCGTACGGGTCCCAGCGCAGGACCGGCCGACTTGCGAGTCCCCAGGCGGTCGTGGCGCCGCCGGAGATGTCGCCACCCACGTAGTTGCGGTTGTGTCGTTCCTGCTCGGCGGCAGTGATCACGTGGGTGCCGAGTACCAGGTCGTGGAAGCCGGGTGCGAATCGTTCGATCTGCGCCTGAATCTGGATGCTGACATCTCGGGTCGAGCCGTTCGGCACGTGTGCGTACGCCCACAGCACGTGCCGGCCGGCAGGGGCCCGGCCCGGGTCGACCAACGTGGGCTGCACGGCGAGCACGTACGGCCGCTCGGCGTGCCTGCCGGCGGCGACTTCACGCTCGGCGAGGTCGGCCTCCGCGCGGGAGCCGACCATGTGTAGAGTGCCCGCCCGCGCACAGTCGGGCGCGGCCCACGGCACCGGCCCGGCAAGGGCGAAGTCCACCTTGCAGGCGCCGCCGCCGTGTCGGAAGCGCGCAAGTGCCCGTCGGTAGCGGGCCGGCAGTCGTTCTCCGGCCAGCCGCAGCAGGCCGCCCGGCGCGACGTCGAGCAGGACCGCCCGGCTCGGCGGTAGCTCATCGAGGGACGCGATCGGCGTGCCGGTGAGAATGGTCGCCCCGCGGCGGTGTAGCTCGGTGGCCATGGCGTCGATGATGCGCTGGCTGCCGCCGACGGGGATGGGCCAGCCGACGGCGTGCGCGAGGGTGCCGAGCACGAGGCCGATCCCGGACGGGGCTAGGCCGCCGACCGGCGCGATCGCGTGGGCGTTTACGCCAGCGAGCAGCGCGGGCGCCACATCGCCGGAGAAGCGCCGGCCGCGCAGGGCGGTGCCCTGTTCGAGCATCGACAGCGCGAGCCGGGCGGCCGCCGTGGGCCGGGGCGGGACTGTGCGGAAGTCAGACATGATAGCGGCGACGACCTCCGGCCAGCGGGCGACCAAGGGTGCGAAGAGTGCCCGCCAGGCCTGGCCGTCCGCTCCCAGGCCGTCGGCGGTGCGGTCGAGGTCCGTCCAGGCGAGGTCGGCGCGACCGCCGTCGAGCGGGTGCGCGTACGCGATCTCCGGTCGGCGCAGGTCGACGCCGTGCCGGGCGAGGTCGAAGGCCCGGAAGAACGGTGATGCCAGCGCCATCGGGTGCACCGCTGAGCAGACGTCGTGCCGGAAGCCCGGCAGTGTCAGCTCCTGGGTGCGGGCACCACCGCCGATGGTCGGCGCGGCCTCGAACACCCGGACGCTGAGCCCGGCGCCGGCGAGCACGAGCGCGGCAGCCAGACCATTGGGCCCGGCGCCGACGATAACAGCATCGACCACGGTATTTAATTCTTTTGCAGCCACCTTGGCGGTCTCCCGTTGGTCGCCGGGCGCTTTCCATGCTCCAGTTGGAGCGAAGTTAGTGGATGATATAAGTTGATATACTTCTATCACAGCGGTAGGTAATGGTGATGTTTGTCGCAGTCAATGGGGGGCGTACTGCGGATGGTCTTTCGGTTAGCGTGAATCCTGGCTACAGGAGGCCAATCCACATCAGCTCGACGAATGTCAACCGGATCTTAGTATTGACATATGTGAATTCTAAGGCGATGTCCTGTCGGTCGGCCTGCGTCGGGTTCTACCTCACGGGAGGCGCGATGTACGACGTTGTCAGCCACGCCAACGGCATTTCGGAAGAGAAGTTCGGCAAGCTCTCCGCCGACAGTCCGGCCAAGAAGATGACGGCCACCACGCCGGTCTTGTTCACGCCAGCGGCCGTCACGGTCCTGGTTCCGGCGGCACTGATCACGGCAGTGGGGTCCGTCTGACGGGCGGCGATGTGGGAATCGGGGCGCACGACGGTGGGCCCCGATTCCCGCAATCGTATCGGAATCCACCACCGGCCGCAGTGGAAGGGACGACAACGTGAGCCTTTTGGCGCGCCTGGCGCGTTCGGTATTCACCGCGCGGTCATTGGATCGCGAACGGACGCTGCTGATGGCGGAGAGAATGAGCGCCGCCACACATCTCGTGGCGAGCCTAGAGTTGCTGGCGCGAAGTGCCGACCGGAAACCCGGCGGCGTCAATGACTGGAGTGTCAGCCAGCAAAATATCCGCTATCACGGGGTCCTGACCGGAAAGCTGCTCAATGCAGCTTCCGATCCGCGTACGACCACCGTACTGCACGTCGCCCGCGCGCTTTCCTCAGCATTTCTGCTCGCCCCCACGGATCGCCTGCACAAATCCCGGTTCGCGGCCAACGCGATCATCTCCACCGCAGCGGTCGGCACCTTCCACGGCCAGATCTACGGCTCGGACGGCTCCGATCAGGCTTCCCTGCTCGTGCAGGCTGCGGCGACGGTGGCCAGGTCCAGTCGCGACCCGCGCGTGGTCGACGCCGCACTGTGGTTCCTGGCCCTGCAGTCGACGCTGAACTACGCCGCGTCGGGCTGGGTAAAGATGGTGAGCCCGACCTGGCGCTCCGGCCGGGCCCTGCCGGGCGTCATGCGCACGGTCACGTACGGCCACCAGGGCGCGTGGAAGACGGCGACCCGCTTCCCCAGGTCCGCGATGGTGGTCGGCCATGCGGTCCTCGCCATGGAATGTCTGTTCCCGGCCGTGTTCGGCAGCCGCGGCAGGCTGACTCCCGCCTTCGTCGGCTCCGCCGCGGCCTTCCACGTCGCCAACGGTGGTCTGATGGGGCTGGGCCGCTTTGTCGGCGCTTTCTCCGCGATGCACCCGGCCGTCCTCTACGCCACTGATCCTCGTCGGCGAGCCGCCTCCACCGAGCAGCCTCATCGACGCAGCGACGTGCTGCCGATCGTGGCCGGCGCCATCGCTGCGGCGGGTCTCGGCACCGGATTGGCCGCCCAAGTCCGCCGGCGTCGCGTCGTCATGCGCAGCAATGCGCAGGCGCGCCGCCTGGTGACCGGTGCGGGCAACACCCTGACCTATACGCTGACCAATCCCGCCGCAGCCGGCCCGGTCATCTTTCTCGAGACCGCGTTGGCGGCCACGGACCAGCACTGGGAATGGATTCGGCGCGGTCTTGCCGCGAGCTTCACCACGGTCGTCTACCAGCGGGCTGGCTACGGCACGAGTGAGTATCGCGCTCGCCGCGGTTTTACGCTGGCCGACTCGACCGCCGACTTCACCGACCTTGTCGCGCACACCGCCGACGACCGGTCGATCCTCATCGCCGGTCATTCGCTGGGCGGCTATCTGGCCCTGCGGTCGGCAGAGGCGATCGGCGCGCGGGTGCGCGGAGTGGCGCTGATCGACTCGAGTCACCCCGGCGAGCTGATCCGATCGGCGCGGCAGGCCGGGGGCACCCGGATGTTGGACAGCACGCTGCGGCTGATGGCACCGTCGATGCGGCTCGGCCTCGGTTCGCTGCTCGACGCGCCGGAGGCTTTCAAGCGGCTGCCGGTCGAGTCGCAGCCGTCAACGCTGGCCCAGTACCGCGACCCGAAACTCTGGTCGGCAGCGCATCGCGAGTGGAAGGCCACCCGGGCCGAGTTCGACGCTTTCGATGGCCAGCTTCCCAAGGTCGAAGCGCGGATCCTGGTGCTCGCCGCAGGCAAGACCATTGAGGACGACCCGGCCCAGGCAGAACTCAACGCCGAGCTTGGCAGCGCTGGCAGCGCGATGGTCTCGCACGTCGTTGCGGATGCCGATCACGAAACCATCATCACCGCCTCCGGTCATGCTGACGAAGTGGTTGGCCACGTCACCGCGTTCGCCCGCGACCTGCGGGAGGGACGCCGATGAGCCGGCGCGTACGCGGTCGCGATGTCCTCTGGGGCGGCGCCTGCCTCGGCCTCGGCGCTTGGCTCGTGGCCAGCGTCGCCAGTCAACACCCGCAGCGTGTCTTCGATCGGGTGCGCCGCTACGACGTCACCGGCACCCTGATCCCGGACTGGCGGTTTCTCGCCCCGGAGCCGGCCCAGCACGACTTCGTGCTGCTGCGTCGCACGTTGGAGGTGGACGGCACCGAAACGCCGTGGGTCAACGTGGTCAGCGTGCGGCAGCGCGCCTGGTCGCACGGCTTCTGGTTCCCCCGGCGGCGGCTGGACAAGGCGATCTTCGACCTATGCGATCAGCTGACCCGGCAGATAAGCCTGATCGGCGACGACGGCACCAGTGGTACTGCATACAAGCTGCTTTGCGGCCTGGTGGAACGCCACGTCCGCACGGCGGCGGGCGCCGTCGCCCCGAAGGGCTTCCAGTTCATGCTCGCTCGCAGCAGCGGCTACGACAGCAGCGAAGAGCCCGAATACGTCTACCTATCCAGATTCGAAAAGCTGTGACAGTCCCGACCCCTGCGAGAGAACAGGATTTGCCGGTGATCCCCCATGCGCCGTACGGCGATCGGTTGGCTGCTGTCTACGACCAGATGTATCCGCACATCGAAATCGACACCGAGGCCACGATTGCTCTGTTGACCGAGCTTTGCCCCGCACCCGCGAGGGTGCTCGAGTTCGGCATCGGCACCGGCCGCATCGCGCTGCCACTCGCCGCGCGCGGCTACGAGGTGTACGGCATCGACGGCTCACCCGCCATGCTGACCAAGCTGAAGGAGAAGGACCCGGACGGCCGGGTCAGCGCCGAGATTGGCGACTTCACGACGCAGGGGACGGGACGCGAGTTTGACCTTATCGTGGTCGTGCTCAACACGTTCTTCTCTGCCGTCACGAAGGAGCGGCAGCTCAGTTGTCTGAAGCTGGTCCGCGAGCAGTTGGCGCCCAGGGGCCGGTTCGTAGTCGAGGTGTTCGAGCCGACACCGTTCCACAGCCTGGAGCGGCCGTCGCTAACCGTACGCCATCTCGGCTGCAACGCGATCATGCTCGACACCATCAGCGTCGATCGTTCGATGCAGCTGATGGTCGGTGTACACACTATTCTGGATGGTGGTGTGCCGGAGACAACTCAGCACGTGATGCGGTACGCCTTTCCAAACGAGCTCGATCTGCTGGCTGAGGCCTGCGGCCTGCGCTTGGAACAGCGCTGGGGCGACTTCTCGAAGCAGGCGTTCACGGCCGCGAGTCAGCGTCACGTCTCCGTCTACGTCTGACTCGGCTCTCGCGGGTGTCCGATACACTTCGGATCGACCCTTTCGCCAAATTGCCGAGGTGTTTCTGATGGGTTCCCGGGCCGGAGGGCCTCCCGTTGCGGTCGATGTCGCCGGGCTGTCGGTCTCCTACGGCCCGACGAAGGTGCTGGACCGGGTCGATCTGAGGGTCCCGACCGGTACGGCCCTAGCGCTCCTTGGGGCCAACGGGGCGGGTAAGTCGACACTGCTGCGATGTGTGGCGGGCATCCAGGAGCCCACCGCGGGCGCGGTTCGCGTGTTCGGCGAGCCGCCGGGTAAGGGGGTCGACTTCTGGCGGCAGGTGGCCACGACGGTTGAGTCACCTACCTGGTATCACGGGCTGACCGTCCGCGAGCACCTCGAGTTGGTCCGGGTGGCCAACGGTGGCGGCGCTGCGGACGAGGAAATCGATCTTGTCTGTGCCGCCCTTGGCCTCACCGGCCTGGACGGGAGCCTGCCCAGCACCCTCTCGTCCGGGCAGCGCCAGCGGTTCCTGCTGACCGCTGTGCTGGTCCGGCCGAGCCGGCTGCTGCTGCTCGACGAGCCGGAGCAACGCCTCGACAGTTCCGTCAAGCGGGCGGTCGCCGTGCATCTCGCGTCCTATGTGGCTGATGGTGGCACGCTCGTGATGGCCAGCCACGACGAGGAGTTCGTGGCGGGCTCGGGGGCGGTGCCTTTCCTGGTCGGTCGTGCGCAGTAGTGAATCCACTGACTATGGCCCGGAGTAGCCGCGACAACGCCACCGCCCCGGCCGTGAATGTCCGGCGTTGGCTGCGCGCGCGGCAGGTCGCCGCGAACGGCCGGGTGGATCCCTCGACCGTCTACAGCGTTGCGCTCGCCATGGGGATGGTGTTCGTCCTGGTCGGCCAGCCCGTCATCGAGATGCTGTGGCCGAGCGAACCACAGGCCGGGACGGTCTCGGGCCTCGTGCTCGTCGGTGTCGGGGTGGTACTGGCGGGGTTCTTCCGCGTCCTCCGCCAGATCGGCCCGTTGTCGATCAGCCGCAGCGACGCGACCTGGCTGCTGCCCGCGCCGGTGTCCCGGCGGATGCTCTTCACTCCGGCGATTGGTTTGGTCGCTTCGGCGGCGATGGTGGTCGGCGGGCTGGCCGGGCTCGCCGTCGCGGCGCGGATCGAGCAGCGTTCGGCCAATCGGGCCGCGGTGCTCACCATCGTGGTGGCCGGCTGCGCCGTCGCGATGCTCGTTGCCCTCGTGGCGATCCAGGTGCAGCGCCGTTCGGCCGCGGCCCGCTCGGCCGATCTTGCCGTGGGTGTCATCGGTACGGCCCTGCTGGCTCTTGCGGTGGTCGTCCAGATCGGCGGTGACCTCACGTTCTCCACGGCGGGGCTGCGGTCCGGGCCGCTCGGGCTGGTTGTGGCCGGTGGGCTGCTGCTGATCACCGTCGTCGCGATGGTCCTGACCAGGCGGGGGGCGGACGACTGGCCGGTCCACCGGATCATCGAGGCCTCCGCCACCGCCGGCGCGTACGCGGACGCGGTCTACGCGGTCGAGCCCTCCTTCCTGACGGAGGCGAGCACTCGCCGGTTTTGGCGGCGCCGGGCAGGATTCGTCCCGTCGCGTCTGTTTCGCTGGGCCGCCCTTCCGCCGTTGGTGAGCCAGGATTTGATCATTGTCCGGCGTAAGGCGGTCAAGGTGTGGTGGATGCTCGGTACGGCGGCGCTGCCGACCGTGCTGGTGGATTCGCCGCGGTGGTTACTCATCGCGATCGTGCTGATCCCGGCGCTGGGCCCGGCGGGCCTGACCGCAGAATCAACCCACAGCGACCGGGCCAACCCGGCCCTGCTGCGCCTGCTCGGGCTATCCGGGCGGCAGGTGATGGCCCAGCGGCTCGTCGTGCCGAGCGTGCTCGCCGGGGTCTGGTGCGCGCTGGCGCTCGCCGGCCTGCAGGTGGCCGGCCGGGTGGACGGGCCGTGGTGGCTGCTCGGCCTGGTAGCGGGTCCGGCGCTGGCGGTGGCGGGGCTGCAGCGGGCCAAGGCGAGCGCGACCGGCCTGGGCAGCACGCTGATCGAGACGCCGTTGGGCGCGTTCCCGTCGGGAATGCTGCTCTGGCTGGCGAACGGCGTCGACGTGCTGGCCGTGCTGACCTTGCCCATCTCGATCGGCCTGGCGCTGACGTCGGCCCCGGAGGTACTGGGCCTGCACTCGATCGGTTATCAAATTGCGGCCTCGGTGCTGGGCTGCACGCTGCTGGTCACTTCGTCGGCTGGGGCCGCGGGCAGACTCGTCAACTGAGCCCGGAGGCCGTCCTTACTCAGACCCTTTGGGCAGCCCCCTGGGCGACGCGCCGGGCGCGCGATCCGTTCGACCGGGTCCAGGGTGGGGCGATTTCGGCTCTGTCTCACATTCGAGATGCTGTTGGTGATCTTGGTTGTGTCATCGGGGTGGGGTGCGTCGCTGCCGGAGTTGAGGGCTTCTCGGTGTTGGGGTAGTGGGATGTCGATGGGGCGCGGTTCGGGTTCGGTGGTGCCGGTGGAGACGGCTCGGGTGGCGTAGGCTGCGAGTCCGAAGGGCACTGTGGCGATGGTGACGCGGGATCGGTTGGAGGAGCTGTTCGTCGGTGACGACTTCGTTGGCTGGTTTCCGGTCGATGGTCGTCGGGGGTTGTCGCCTGGGCGGTTGGCGTTGGTGTCGGTGTTGCAGTACGCGGAGAATCTCACTGATCGGCAGGCGGCGCGGGCGGTGGCGTGGCGTGTCGACTGGAAGTACGCGTTGGGCATGGAGTTGACCGAGCCGGGGTTTGATCATTTGGTGCTCAGCGGGTTCCGGGACCGGCTGGCCGAGGGTGATCGGGCTGATCGGTTGTTCGCGGTGATGGTGAATCGGTTGGCGGGGGTGGGGTTGGTG